>WJKA01000036.1 GCA_014729375.1 Chitinivibrionales bacterium | reverse complement strand
TCTCCCATGCGCGGATGCTCAATGATGTCAATGGCTGGTTCCCCGACAATATGCCGGTGTCACATGTTGATTTCAGTACGAACGGCATTACCCAGGATCCTGCGTCATTTCATGCACGGGGTTTCAGATATGCAGTGGAGGGGGCAAAGGAATTTGTCGACCTCCCGGGAGAATGGGCGGCGAGCACCGATGATGGCTATGTGTATTACTGGCCCAATGCTACGCCAATTGAGGACCAGGTTATTGTGGTCCCCACCATGTACCGCGTTTTTGAAATCAAGGGATCGTCAAAATCCAACCTTGTAAAGCATGTCATTGTCGAAAATATGATAATCTCAACATCTGACTATCCCCGCATGGGTCTGAGCAGCAAGCAGACTGCCGAACAGCCTTCAAAAAACTCGGACCACGGCAACTGCGAGATGGAGTATATGCGCCATGCGCTTGTCTTTGTTGAAAATGCCGAAAATATTATCATCCGGCACAACAAGCTGCTCAATGCCGGAGTCATGGGAGTTATCCTTAACAATTATGCAAAGCATAATATTATATACGGCAACTGGATTGAAGGCGTTAATTACGTAGGCGTTTATCTCACTGCCTATTGCATTCAATACGGCCCGTTCGATTATGACAACCGTTTTAACGAGGTTGTAAATAATTACATCGTTGATTTCGGCATGCTGCATGATAACGGTTCAGCGGTTCAACTCTATCAGAGCGGCTGCAATGAGATTGCTCACAATGAGATACTTGGCAGGGACGGTGGGCGGCGGTATGCTATTTCACAGAAAGGGCATGTATGGATACTGGGCGAGGCTGCCTGTCACGCTACTCCGGGATGTACGGAATTCATGATTCGCACCCATAATAATTCATTTTATTTCAATGATATCGCCGATGTAATGAGTACGACCAGGGATGTCGGCGCATGGGAATCCTGGAATTCCGGCTATGAGCATGGAATTATCAACAACTGTTTTCATGACATGGTCGAAGGCGCGGACAGTCACGATCCCCGCCGTCACTGCATCTATCTTGACGGTGTGAGTCACTATACCATCTCCCGTAATGTCTATTACAATATTGTTAATTCCGTGACCTGGTCCGCCAAGAGCTTCTCCGCCCAGATGGAAGTCAACGATACAAAAGCGGTTACGGACAAAGCGGCAGCGGAAGCTGCATACAAAGATCACAGTCATATCGACTGGGAGGGTATTGGACTCCTGACCGATTTTATCTGGGACACGCCGCAGGGAAGAGGTGATAAACCGCCGCTGGATTTTTCGATACGGTATGGTGATGGTGACGGATTGCAGGCCGAGTTCTATAATAACCTTTCCCTTTCAGGGCAGCCTGCGCTGGTACGGTATGATTCGCTGATCAATATTATATTTGGCAGATCAAGTGTTCAGCTCTGGCACATGGATGAAAACGGCCAAATGGTTGACGGAATCGGCATCGATTCCATGTCGGTCCGGTGGACCGGCAAAATCGTCCCGCTTTTTTCCGAGGAGTATACCTTTTATGTTGTGTGCCATGACGGCGCCCGGTTGTGGATCGATAATCAGCAGATCATTGACAACTGGAGAGACGGCAAGCGGGAGGTCCATGGTACAATATCGCTTGAGGCGGGAAAAGCGTATGATTTAAAAATGGAATATTTCAAGGGACCCGGCGGACGGGAAAAAGGCGTTGCGCTCCGATGGCAGAGCGCAAGCCAGCACTATCGTCTGGTACCGCAATCCCAGTTATATCGCCCGGAAACAAGTGTTGCATCGCTCCCGCAGGGAAACGTGCGGCCCACAGCGCCTTTCAGTACCGTGCAGTTGAACGGAAGACTTCATGTGCTGGTACACGAAAAAATGCCCTGGTCGCTGCGTATCATGACGCCGAACGGGCGGATTGTTCATGGAAGCAATGGGATAGCTGAAACGAGCGTTTCAATACCGCTCTCACAGTACGGCACGGGCATTTATCTGATCCGTTTTACAAACGGGGCCACTGCAATGCGCAAAAAGGTCGCCGTGTTTTGATATCGGAATGTGCATGATACGGTTTTTGCCGGTTGCCGTTGAATCTGATAATGCAAAGGCGTTCGTTTGAACGCCTTTTTTAAACGTTGATTACCGGACGACCACTACCTGCGCGGAAACATTACTACCTGCTTTTACTCTTAAAACATACCGTCCTGCAGGAATTGATGTTGTATTGACAGAGTGGATTCCCGGGTATGACGTTTTGCATGAAGCGATTTTTGCTCCGCGACTGTTATACAGTTCTGCAGACACGGGGCCGTGATTCACGGTTTCAAGCGTTACAATCCCCCTGTTGGCTGCAATGTTCGGATGTTTTCCACCGGAGCGCCGCGGTCCGGCGGCTGTTTGTACCGGCTCTGCATTGGGGATTGTACTGAGCGCGCTTCCGATCACTTTCCAGACGTCTTCATTGGGATCCGAGGTATGGATCGCTTCAAGGTCCGGCACCAGTGGTTTTGCACGGTAGCCGAGGTTTTCGATTTCGTTGACAGCAAGGAGGCGGATATACTGATTTTCGTGAGATAAAATCGCCCGCAGTGCAGTCAGGGCATTATCGGGTTTATCCATGAGCATCAGTGCCACGGACGCGGCAATAATGACGCTGGGATTGGAATCGGTGAGCATGCCGTTGAGTGTCGATTCGGCCGATACAGCCTGTGCCCCGAGGTGGCCGATACCCCGTGCCGCCCAGAACCGTACCACCGGATCCGGATCCGCGCACGCGGCAATCATCTCGTCAAGTTTGTCCACGCCTCCTTCGGAAAGTTCGATTGCATCGAGCCATTTTTCCACTGGATTATCGCTTCCCTGACGGGCTATCGCATAGCGGTCTCCAAGCTGCTGCTTGGAAAGCATGTCCTGCTCGCCTTCAGGCATTAACCCGAGATCCCGCGTGGAAATCATCCAGTCTTTCAGTTCCTGCCGGAGCTCCGACAAAATCTGCCGGTGGTCGGGCGATGACGCCAGATTGGTGGTCTCCCATGGATCGTTTTCGCAGTCGTATAGTTCTTCTTTCGGTTTCCATTTGGCCATAAACTGCGCAGGAATACCGGTCAGCATGTCTTTCCTGTCCTGGTAGCGAAGCTCCTGCATGATCGGATTCCGTTCGAGATACTGGATTACCTGCTGGTAGGGTTTCCACCACTCGAAATTGCGGATATATTTATAGCGGTTGTTGCGTACGGCGCGGATGCAATCATAGCGTTCATCCATGCGGTCCCGTGCTGCATGGATATAGGAGCGCTGCGCCGGAAGGTCCGGCCCCAGAAAGGCCCGTCCCTGCATAATCGGCGGGATTTGAATTCCGGCAAGATTAAGAAAAGTAGGCGCAAAGTCAAGAAAGCTGATCAATTCGTTGTTCTTCGTGCCCGGAACCCCCTGCCCGTCAACACGGAACTTTTCGGGAATGTGGACGAGGAGCGGCACGTGAAGGCCCGAATCATATACCCACCGCTTGCCCCGGGGAATTCCGGTCCCGTTGTCGCCCACGATAAAAATGATCGTGTCTTCCAGAAGACCGTCTTTTTCAAGCTCGCCGATATAATCTCTTGTCAATGAATCGGTCAGCGCGATATTGTCGTAATACCAGCCCATGCACTGCCGGACTTTCGGGGTGTCGGGATAATAGGGCGGCACTTCTATTTTTGAAGTATCGGTAATGCGGGGCGAGACCGGTTCTCCCCTGACCTTACCCTCATGACAATCAAGCCAGGTCATGACATGGAAAAATGGCTGCCCGGCCTGGCGTTCGCGCCAGGCATACTGGTCCCTGTTGTTGTTCCAGACATACGGCGCCCTGAAATTGAAATCCTCCTTGCCTTCGGACAGGTAGGTGCTTGCATTTGACGTATGATATCCTGCATCCCTGAATGCCTCGGCCCAGGTGATCAAATCATCGGGCACCTGCACACAACCTGGATCATTACGCGTACAATTACTCCGCTGATTATGCGTGCCCAGCGTTGTCGGATATACTCCGCTGATTATGCAGCTCCTGCTCGGTGCACAAACCCCGGATACCGAATACACATTATTGAACAGAACACTCTCCTGCGCAAAACCGTCAACAAACAGTGTTGTCGCAGCACTGTCGCCATAACAACCCCACAACGGGCAGATGTCTTCGAACATGATAAACAGAAAATTAGGCCTGGCATTTTGTGCATATGAAATTGAATTCATTGCGGCGCAGGCAGCAGCTCCCGCACCGATCCTGCCCATAAAAGATCTTCGAGTGATTTTTGAATGTGCCATAGATAATCAACCCTTGAAAAAAGTGAATTGATTGCATTTGTCAAAAATTGGCAGCCATTCCGGCTGCTCTTATATGATACTTGATCTGCTCCAAGGTTTCATGCTCATAATATTCGCTTAATTAAACAAATATTATGCACTATTATAAATACCCGCCTTTGATTATTGATAGGCGGGGATACGAAATGGAACCGGAATCTGAACCACTCATTTAAAGCTGCCTAAGAATGCGGTACAAACGCCGGGCTCCTTATAAACCGAGAGAAACCCGGAAGGGGTGGGAAGCTATTTCAGTATCCTGATTGCACGATTTTCGCTCTTGTCAAAAGTAAGGATATTCAGCCCCGTTTGCAGCAGGTTATCTGTAATACGTATTGGTTTGCTGCGTTCGCGCCGGATACGGCATATACACCTTCCGTCGGGACGGTAAATGGCGACCCGGCAGGCGCGGTCAAACGGTAGCTGCAATTCGAAACCTTCCGGTGTTTCAAGAATCCGTATGCCCGGAACATCAAATTGTGGTTCCACTTTTTTGCCGTGAATGTGCAATTCAGCTCCTTCGCACGAAGAGGGGGCCTCAAGCTCATCGGCCATCCGGTTCAGCCACTCCTCAACATTGGTATATCCGTCATTGTCATCGTCGGCATCGGGATTTGCAGGAATGTCGAGGGTGCGAGTGACCATTTGGTGATCCGGAAGGCCGCCGACTTCCGAGGGGCTGTCGATTATCCGCCCTGTGCCGTTGATAACATCGCTTATGACGCGGCGTTCGACTGTATCCCGGTCTAACGGCCGCGGCCCGACATTTGAAAGTACGCAATCCCATGTTTTACTGCTGGGAAATACTTTGATACTTTCGTGCCAGAGGGCTTCCTGCGGTGTTGCTGCCATCTGGCTGGGATCCCCATTGTCATCCTGATAATTTCTATCGGCCACATTGTCTTCATAGTACACCACCGAGCTTCCGCCGCCGGGATAATTCACGAACGAATTGCCTATAAGCGCGGTGTTAACGCCTGATTTGAGCACATTGCCGATAGCCACCATGCGAACCGATCGCGCGCCGCCGTCGCAGAAGGTCGTCCAGGTGCCGACTATACCACTGATCATGGGATTGTAGACCGCCGAGTTGACAACCACGCCGCGTGAGCCTCCCTTAATCAGCGGATTGCGGTCGCCGTTGTGTGAGAAGAGGCATCGTATGACCGATATTCTGCGCAAAATATTGCCGATAAGCATTCCCTTGGAATGGGCGCCCTCATAGTGGAGTGAATTCAGCAGGCCCTCAGAAATGATGCAATTGGTGAAAGTAAAGTCGTTATGGGTCTCCTCCTTGCAGTCTCCCCATACCTGCACCTTGCCGTTATGCCACATGAATGAACAGTGATCGAAAACAAGGTTATAAGGGTTGCCGCCCCGGTTGTGGATTGAGAGTGAAATGCGCTGCTCAGTGTCGTTGGGCCCGATCCACGGCGAGCGGCTGTCGCTTAAACGGACGGCAATGTGCCGGATAAGCACATCATGCGTATACACCCAGATACCCTGGCGGCCGGTGAGGGTTATTCCCGGTGACGGCGCTGTCTGGCCCGCGATCGTGATGTACGGATCGCGAATTCTAAGGTAACTGTTTTGTGTTATGATTCCGCCAACCTCAAATACGACAATCCGCGGGCCGCTCTGCTCAACCGCTTCACGCAAAGAACCGGGCCCGTCGTCGTTGAGATTGGTCACTTTGATAATTTTGCCCCCGCGGCCGGCAGGCGTATAGCACCCGAACCCCTGCGCGCCGGGAAATACCGGAAGAGAGTCGGAGAACGCCGGGCCGGCGCATACAATTATTGCCATGAGCAAATAATACCATCTGTTCGCGTGCTCCATACGTCCTCCTTTTTGTATGATGGAAATCTGCAAAAATTTTCATCCTATCGTTGCACGACAACTCTGTTTACCGTTATACTTGTTCCTTGAGCAACTTTTACTATGTACACTCCGCCTGAGAAATGCCGGGAAGGAATATGATGCTGCATTGTTCCGGAACCGCTTTTAGTTACAATCGTTTTGCCGTCCAGTGTCATTACAGCGATGCGATAGCCCGCGGTGCGGTCCATGGTGACGGTAATACCTGTCGGCTGACAGACAATATGCGGCGTATTCATATATATATTACGCGCGGTACTATTCGCCCCTGTTGTGATATCCGGAGGCGCGGCGCCCGAAAAGAGCTGGCTCTGGGGTATCACCTGGATCGGCTGTGTCGGACTGAACCAGTCGACCGCAAGGAGCCTTCCGGCGGTAAATTCAATTTTTATCGGATAAGCCTGGTGTGCGTTAAGCGGAATGAAATCGCTCAGCAGGTTTTGGCGGCCGTTGCCCGATCCGTCGATCACCAGTGAATTATCAATCCATATTTTGACATTTCCATTTGGCAGCGCGCCGAACCGGTACTCTTCGGTGAATATCGGCACAATCCAGCCGGTCAACCGGACATTGGTGTTGCCGCCCCAGCTCAAGCCGAGATACGGCTCGATTTTTGTCGAGTTGGGCGTACCGCTGAGGCTTGACGAAGAATAATATGCCGCATCGAGGCCGTCGCCGTTGGTAAAGTGCGCGGCCATGAATTCATCCTCCAGGTCGGTATCCCATACCATTTCGCACGGCCATTCGTATTCGAGTTTGTCCTGTCCAGGGGTATGCCAGGGGAAATCGGAAAGCAATCCGGCGTCATCGATATCGAATCCTGCCCGTGCAGCGGCGCTTTTTGCCGCAGAGCGGGTCAGCGGTATGGGTTGCCCCCCGACAACATACCAATTGACTATGTCAACACCATTCCAGCCCACATTGACCATCACCGAATCATCCCCGACCTTGCACGGTGTAATCCCCGCATCGGGATAAATGCAGTGCCGCTGGGAAAGGTTGCAATTGAACCTCGTGTCGGCCTCGCCATGAACAGGGCAGTTCAGGTGATACAGATCGTGAATCAGATTGTAAAAAAGTTTGCAGCCTCTTCCAGGCCACCAGAATTCGATTGCGCCGACATCCTCTGTCTGAAACGCCGCATGGGAGACATCGTTGTGAGACATTATATTTCGTTCGGAGATAATCTGGTCCTGACCTGCAGGCAGTGACGCGGTATATTGTCCCTTGATCGAAATAGCATATCGTGGCGCTTTCCGGATTTCATTGTGCGTGACAACATTGTCGCTGCTCTGATACATACCAACGCCGGCCACGCCGCTCATCAACTTGCCGTAATCGTTGATATAGTTGTTGGTAATAGTATTAAAAGCATTTATCCGGTCCCAGGGTCCGTCACTGACACAATAGGAGCACAGGTACACGCCGTAATGATTGACGCCTTCAATCCAGTTGCCGTACACGGTATTATGTTGTGCATGATAATTGAGACAGACTCCCATAACCCCAGCGTTCCAGATCTTGCAGAAACGTACCGCGCAGTGTTCCGCGTTTTCGAAATGCACCAGGCCATGACGCATTTCATCATTTTCACAGTTGTTTTCATGACACTCGTTGGTTGGACATGAGGGGGATGTTTTGCTGGAATAATGTTCGGTGGGGTTGTCGGAGGTCGATATCAGAATCCCTTCAACAGTGATATATTGCACCGGATTAGAGGGGCTGCTACCCTTGAATTCAACAACATGCAGCATTTTACCGGCAACGATCACCTGCTCCTCTATGGGTAACGCCTTGGGCCAGTAGTGAATATACCCCTGGTCGTCAAGGGCCCATTCACCGGGGCCGTCAATAAAATCAACCGAGCCTTCGAGCCAGTAGTGCGAGCCGTCCTTGAATGCCGGATCGGTGGTTATTTTCCTGGCTGCAAAATCGACATTGGAAACCCTGCGCACATCGGTAAACCAGCCGGGGCTGGTTGTCAAACGAACATTGGCGTAATCCCACTGGTCCGGAAACTCGCCGGCTTTATAATAAAAATTGTTGCTCGTTCTGATCCCTGATCCGTTCTGATCATAGCAGCGATACGGCACATACTGATTGATGAGCCCGGGTTTCCCCTGAGGATAATTCGGGTGACGGGCATTCTGGGAGCGCTTGCCGTTTTCCGAAACCGACCAGAACACCCAATCGGCGCTCCCGACATTAGCTTTATATATGTTCGGTTTCCCGGACTGCTGCCAGCCTTCAATGCGCGTGCCGCCATACACCGCAGGAAGCTCGCCTCCGGGACCTGAAATACCTTTCCAGAGTACCGGATTCTGCTCGGTGCCCCCGTCACGCTCATCAAATGCCAGCGGCTCGTCAAGGAAATAATTCCCCGGCATGATATACACCGTTTTCGGTTCGTTGCTGACTGTGCGAAGGACATCACGCGCTTTGTGCAATGTCCCAAACGGCTCTGATTCAGTACCGGAACGGGAATCATCTCCTGAAGGAGAAACATAGTATGTTGCAGCAAAGCCCGCAGAAAATAGTGACAGAATAACGGTGAAAGACAAATACGGAAATTTCCATTTGAGAAAGTGTGACATGAGTGCCTCCATCTGAACATTAATGAGTGACGGCAATACCTGCCGGTAATCTGCCTCGGATAGGTATTAATCTACATGGAAAGAGAGGGAGATTCAATGACGTTTTGGTGTACAAATCAACGAGCTATTACGCGCTATTATTATATGATGTGATGCGCATGTCGTTTTATAAGCGCTTCTTGGCGCGCAATTATAATTGCTCATAATATGCCTTGAATATCGTTAAAGAAATAATCCCTACGCAAGAGACTAATATCAGGTATATTAAGCAAAAGAAATTAGCAGCCGAATTTCAGCATGAGCATGTATTTAATTACACGCTTTTCTCCAGGATACAAACATTCAAGGAGGTTACAGGAATGGCAAAACGATCGTCATCATTCTGGACGGCAGTGATCTTTGCGGCAACTGCATGTTTTTCCCAGCATGTTGGGAAAACCGAGGCAATTCTCTATGACCGGAGCGTTTCGCCAAATAATTTCCCGTGGACGCCCATGACGCACGGGCACAGTTCAGCGGTCACTCCTCTGGGCACAATGGTATGTGTCTGGTTCGGCGGCATGGGTGAAGGGTTTAATGATGTCAATATCTGGATTGCACGCAAGGAGGCAGGCAAGGGCTGGGACACCCCGATAATTGTCGATTATGGCGGCTCGACGGGGGATGATCCTATGAATCTGGGCAGTACTCAGGATCCTGTCATATATCAGCCGAGTGCTGTAGATTCACCCTTGATTGTTTATCTGGGCGCTTTGGGAAACACGCGGTTCATGCGATTATCGTACGACGACGGCAAGACCTGGTCGGAACGCAAGTCATTTCATAATGCCGGCGGCATACAGTACCGCGGACCGCAACGCAGCGTCCCGCTGGAAATAAAAGGCGGATCGACATTTCCGCACGGAACAGCTTTAATGGCAGGTGACAACAAGGATTTCAGCGGCTGTTTTATCGATATTGCCCCTCCCGGCAACCTGTATGGCGATAATCCATCGGGGGGAGCGTGGCAGCGTATCAGACCGTCTTCTTTTAACGGCAAGATTCACGCAACGTTTCTTGTCCATGACCCCCAGTATCAGAAACTTGAGTTTATTACCCGCATTGACTTTGGTGAGGGGCCGGCCGCGTTTTCGAATGATGGCGGACTTAGCTGGGGCTCTTTTTCAAATATGAGTGGAGAATTCGGCAATCGGGGGCTTCATGCAGCCAGCCTCGATATTCTTGGCGGGGATTTGCAGGGATGGCATGTTTTTGTCGGTGAGAATCTCGGGGGCGGAAGAAATGTCACGGCAATATCCATTTCGCAGAACGGTACCAACTGGGATAATGTATTGACCCTTAAAGAAGGCGGAAAATATCCTTCAGTAATCCAGGCGCCCGATAGAATGGTCCACATCTGCTCGGAAGGGCCTTCAGCGCCGCACCACACATTCCACGACCGGAGTGTCGCAATTGACTTTTATGAATCGACACGGCAGTACATTATCGATCCGGCTATCCTCACCGGCGAGAAGCAGCCCTCAGGACCGCCGGTCATCACCATGCACCCGGTAACACAGGGGGTATATCCGGAGTGGCAGGCGCGGTTCGAAGCGATTGCTACCGGTGCGCAGCCGCTTGCCTATCAATGGCAGATCAGCACCGACAACGGCGCAAGCTGGAATGACGTCTCTTCGGGCGCGGGAGCGGACACCTGGCGCTATGATATCGAACAGGTCACGCTTAGCGACAACGGAAAACAGTATCGCCTCAAAGCTTCGAACAGCTCGGGCACGGCTTACAGCGACCCGGCGCTATTAAAAGTAAAGGATCTCCCGGTCTATGACGATCTGATCTGTCACTTGCCGCTTGACGAAGGCTCCGGCAATGAAGCCGGGGATGTATCCGGTAACGGTTATAACGGAGAAATCAGAAGCGGCACCTGGGTTGCCGACGGTAAAATCGGCGGCGCACTCAGCTTTGACGGCACGCGAACGTCAATCGATCTCGGCGTCGATGAATATTTCAAATTTACTATCATTCCCGACGATCCCGATTACTGGGTGACTTCGCAATTTACGCTTGCCGGATGGTTTTATGTCGAGGAATGGGGAACGCTGATCAGCAAGAATATCCGCTCTTTCAGAGAATTGTCATACCAGCTCGGAAAGTATACATCGGGCGGCAACGACGCGCTTGGTTTCCAGGCGTTTGCATGGCGGGGCGTGCGTCCCAAAGTGCTGATACCCTATCCATCAATGAACGAATGGCATCACATAGCGGCAAGCTATGACGGCACCTGGCTGAAAACCTGGGTTGACGGCGTGGCGGTTGATTCATCGTATGAACCGGGCTATTATATCAGCCCCTGGGTCCAGCCTCGAACCATGAATTTGCGTATTGGTGCTGCCAGTCATGGAGGGGGAACGGTAGAGTTTTTCAAAGGGATGGCCGATGATATCCGTATCTATGGCCGGGCGTTGAGCGCTGAAGATATGCAAAATCTTTACAACGGCAATCCGGTTGAGCCGGCGCATAAAAGAAATCCGGGACCAGGAACAATCATTTCCGGAGTGACAATTTCCTCACTTGATATCAGAGGAAATTTTGCTGTCAGATACGCGTTGCAGTCACCGGCACGAGTGCAAGTAGAGTTCTATGATTCCCGCGGAAGCCTTGCAGGAATCCTTGCCGATTGCAGCCGGGGAAAGGGATTGCATGCACACTCTTTCACACGAGCAGACATTAAACGTATGGGAATTTCTTCAGGAATGTACCTTGTAACATTTTCCCTTGACGGCACAGTGCTAAATGCGAAAAAGCTCGTTATGCGGTAGGGTATAAAGGCAGTTGCTGAATTCAGGTACTGCTCTAAAAGCGACGCTTTCTACCCGGAATCCATTGTTAGCACATTATCACGTAGCCCAAGTTCGACAGTAAAAACTTTTTTTCTTTGCTTAGTTCCGTTCTGACGCTTTTTTAGCCCTTTTGTTCTACAGAAATTACAAAATCGCTTGTAGTGAAGACCTACCCTGTTGATTTTGACAAAATGGGTTGTTAAATTATATGTATGTATTTGCGACGTATCAACAAGAAGAAGAGTGGCAAGAATCATTTTTACTGGGCCCTTGTGGAGTCCTACCGGACCGATAAGGGGCCCCGTCAGCGGATTGTCGGCTATGTCGGTGATGTGAGCAAAGCAAAGGCCAGGAAACTTCAGCAAACAGCGGATCCTTGCGATAGTATTCAGCAGGATTTTCTTGCGCCTGAAGAACTGCCGGAGTTCGCAACGATAGAGACACGCAAGACTCGAACTGAACGACAAAGAGAGTTCGGCGGCGTGTGGCTGGGCAACAAGCTCTTTTGCGACCTTGGATTGAGCGAGTTCTTTGCTTCATGTCACAAGAAAGGCAGGGAGACTGTTGATTGGCAGGATATCATCAAGATTTTGGTGCTGAGTCGATTCTGCCATCCATCAAGCGAACTGTATATCGCTGAGCACTTTTACGAACAAGCTGCATTTGAAGATTTTCTGGGGATTCCCGCCTCGAAAATCTATGATAACCGACTGTATCGTAGTCTTGACAAGCTGCTTCCTCATAAGGATTCATTGGAGCGACATCTCAAGCAACGTTTAGGTAGTCTGTTTTCGATAGACTACGACCTGTTTCTCTACGATGTGACGTCGACATATTTCGAAGGCCAAATGGATAGGAGTTCTCTGGCACAACGCGGCTACTCGCGTGATAGTCGGCCTGACTGCAAACAGGTGTGCATTGCCCTGGTGGTTACTAAAGAGGGCTTACCGCTTGGCTACGAAGTGTTTGGGGGGAATCGCCACGATAGCACGACTGTTAAAGAGATTGTAGAAAAGATGGAACGGCAATACGGTTCAGCGGATCGGATCTGGGTGATGGATCGAGGAATGATCTGCGAAAAAAATCTGGGACTTCTGAAGTCCCGCGCTATATTATCGGGACACCTAAAGCCAGCCTGAAGAATTTTGAGCGCCAGTTGATTCAAAAAAGCGACTGGCGGGTAGTACGAGAAGGCGTGGAAGCCAAGATATGCAGATCGCATGAAGAAGAGACTGAAGAGATCTTCATTTTGTGTAGAAGTAAAGAACGAGCACGGAAAGAACGTTCGATGCACGATCGTTTTATCAAGCGAATCGAAGAGGGTATCGAGAAACTGCATCGCGCCTGTGAGCGTGCGAAGGGGCGAGATATTACCAGGACGATCGAGCGTCGTCTCGGTAGAATGTTGGCTCAGAACAGTCGCGCAGCAGGATTTTTTTCCATCTCCACACGATATGATTCACAAGAGCGTCGCACGATTCTTAACGTCCAAAAGAAAGACCATGAATCTGAATGGCAACGTCTGACTGAGGGGCATTATCTCCTTCGAACCAATATCACCGATTGGGAACCACAGCGATTGTGGGAAGCATACATAAACCTGACCGATGCTGAAG
>WJKA01000420.1 GCA_014729375.1 Chitinivibrionales bacterium | reverse complement strand
CCCATTGTTTTTGCAATGAGCATAGCGGAATAGGTTCCTAGACCGGTCCCTCCCTTTTTCCCTGACGTGGCATACTTTTCAAAAAATGTATCACGAATCTTTTCAGGGATCGTACCATCATTATGTATTGTTACGACAGGTCCCTGGTCGGCATCACAGTTTACCACGACATGCCTGTCTTCAGGAGATGCTTCAATTGCATTCTTAATTATGTTTGCCAGCATTGAATAACACAGCATCTCTTCTCCGGGAACAGTAAAAGTATTCGATTCCTGTATGGTTCTATTATTAAACAGAATATCAAGCGCAATTCCTTTTGGTCGGGCAAGGGTTTCCAGTTCGCCCTTTATTTGACCCAGCACTGAAATAATATCTACAGGCACTGCATGAAGCTCATATTTTCCGGTTTCCATTTTAAACAAATCAAGTGAGCTGTTGATAATTTCGAGCATTCTGTACCCTGATTTTTCAATCATCTGTATCATTTCTTTCTGACGGTTGCTGAGGGTAAGGTCTTTCAGGAGCATGGACGGGACACTGATAACTGCCTGAAGGGGGCTCTTGAGGTCATGTCTGCTGATGCGTTCAACCTCGTCACGAAGGCGAATGTTTTCCGACAGAATTTCATTCTGCTTCCTGAGGTCCTCTCGGGCCAGCACAAGCTCAAGATGGTTTTTTACCCGTGATTTTATAATAGGCGGTCGGATGGGCTTGGTAATATAATCAATAGCACCGAGTGCAAGCCCTTTTGTCTCGTCTTCCTCCTGGCTCATTGCAGTAAGAAAGAGAACAGGAATTTCCCTTGTTTCTTCGTTTTCTTTCAGACGACTGCACACTTCATAACCGTCCATCTCAGGCATCATGATATCCAGCAGTATGAGATCGGGCTTGTTCACGGAAATATCTTCAAGAGCGCTCTTTCCGTCCATTGCAACGGTGACCTCGTAGCTGTCACCAAGGGTGTCGACAATGATATCAACATTTTCCTCAGTGTCTTCAACCACCATTACGGTACATTCCGACAGTTCTCGCATTTTATTATTCCTCTTTTGAAAGCATTTCCCGCTCCTCTTCAAAATCGGCAAACTGAAGTGCGATCTTCCTGAAGTCCTCCTTGATTTCCAGAAACGCGTCAACCATGTCCGGATCAAAGTGACTGCCACGTCCCTCCTTTATAATCCCTACAGCCTTATCATGGGTAAACGGCGGTTTGTAAACACGTTTACTGATGAGTGCATCATACACATCCGCAATGGCCATAAGCCTTCCTGAAACAGGAATATCTTCACCTGCAAGGCCGCACGGATAGCCTGATCCGTCCCATTTTTCCTGGTGAGTGTAGGCTATTTCCCGCGCATAGCGTAAAAAAGAGTTTTCACCAAGCTTTTTCTCCGATGCCATTATGGCATCATGACCGTAGGTTGTGTGTTTCTTCATTTCTTCGAATTCCTCCGCGGTCAATTTTCCGGGCTTGAGAAGTATGGTATCCGATACACCTACTTTACCGATATCGTGGAGTGGCGCCGACTTATAGAGGAGTTCAATGGTGGCATCGTCAAGAATCGCATTGAATTCACGCTTATTCTTGAGATGATCTGCTAGTGCCTTTAAATAATTTTGCGTCCGCTTTATATGACCGCCGGTTTCCGGATCACGATACTCAGCAAGCGTGCCCATACTTTGAATGGTAACCTCCTGTGTAAGGGCAAGCTCCCTGGTGCGTTCTCTTACCAGATCTTCAAGGTGGTCCCGGTGAATCTTAAGCTCAAGATGGTTTCTTACCCTTGACTTAACCAGCTCGGGGCTGAACGGTTTTGTTATATAATCCACAGCCCCCAGTGCAAGCCCCTTGGCTTCATCATGCTCTTCACTCATGGCGGTAAGGAAAACAACGGGAATGTTCTTGGTATCCTCTTCGACCTTTAATGCTTCACACACCTCGTATCCATCCATCCCGGGCATCATGATATCAAGAAGGATAAGGTCGGGCCTGTTTTCAGCTATATCCTGCAGAGCACTCTCGCCGTCCATGGCAACGCTTACTTCGTATTCATCGCCGAGGGTTTCGACGAGAATATCAATATTAGCTTCTGTATCATCAACTATCATGACGGTGCATTGTGATAAATCAGACATCCTAGCCTCCTTATCCTTTCAATTTTTTTATTATAGCCTGTGCTTCGTCGATTATACGCTGCTGCTCGATGATGCGAAGGTGTGCTTTTAACCGCGCCATAAGCTCAGGCGGATTGAACGGTTTGGTGACATAATCGGCTGCACCCAGATCGTAACCTTTCACCATATCCTCTGTTTCTGTCTTCCCGGTAATGAATATTATTGGAATACTGCTTGTTTCAGGATCAGCTTTCAGACGCCTGCACACCTCAAACCCGTCCATGCCGGGCATCATGATATCAAGCAGTATGAGATCAGGACGGGTTTCGGAAATATCCTCAAGAGCGGTTTCACCATCCATGGCAACACTCACATCATAATCATCACCAAGCAGCTCCAGAAGAACATCTATGTTCTCTTCGGCGTCATCAACGACAAGTATTGTAAATTTTGCAGTGTCAGGCATAAAAACTCCTTGTTTTTCAGATTTCTAAAAAATTATCAAGAATCCTTTATTTTTCTTAAAAGAGCATTAACCGCTTCTTCTGCATCCTTGAATTTATATTTGCTTACAAGCAAGATAAGGTTTTCTGTCTCTTCGCTGAATTCTTCAGGCGGTATCCCTTTTTTAATTCTATCGGTGATTTCCCTGCATAGTTTCGGCTTTCGAGATTTCAGATGTGTTTCGAGTTCCTGAAGCATAGTATACAGTTGCTTTTTGTCAAAAACCGTATGATCGTTATATTCAGGCATCTGTGTTCTTTCCGATGTTTCGAAGCAATGTTCACTATGAGGTTGTGCTTGATCTTGTTTCGTTTCACTGCATTTACAAACAGCCGTAAAAATAAAAGTG
>WJKA01000419.1 GCA_014729375.1 Chitinivibrionales bacterium | reverse complement strand
TCCATGCCCTGACCGGCTCATCCTTGAGAACGACAAGCGAATTTCCGGTTCGCGAACTATCCACAATTGTTGTGGCGCCGTTGGTCAGTGACTCCCGTATCCCAAGCCTGATCGCAGGCATGATTGTTTCAACCGCTGCGTTTTTTATGCGTGAATTCTTTTTGGCAAGCCACGAGGCAAAGGTTTCATTTTCTTCGCAAGGAATTCCCCGCACAACAGATTCTTCAAGATGGCTGTGGGCATTGATCAGGCCCGGAAGGACCAGTTGGTCTCCGAGATTGACCGTACGATCTCCCTGAAGCCGCGGTACTTTGCTGCGCGGGCCGACTGCATTGATTTTATTGCCCGATACTGAAAGCGCTCCGTTGACAATAATCTCCTGTTCCGCGCTCAACAGCCATCTGGCATAATAGATGGTAGACATGATATCAGTACTGTCCAAAATAAATTGAAATATCGGAAATAACCGACATTGCAGTGAATATAGCCCGATTTTTTATCGTAATTGAATCGAAGTTTACGTTATACAATTATTTTGATTGTTGAACACCGATGACGCCAATATGGCCGATTATCGCTGATTTTTTAAAATATTTAGTTTTCTGATTAGCGAATGATGGCATGATCAGCTTCATTAGCGTTCTATTTTGGACAATAGTGACATGATATAATAATCAAAATAAATTATACTGATCTGAGCGAGTGTGTTACGGGATGCGGAACAGGGCCGGCGATCAGAGGGTTTCCAGCAAAAGCTTGTTAATAATATACATATCCCGGGGCCCGGAATAATCCAGTGCCGACCTGGTTTTTTCATCAATAATGTCGTCAGGGATCCGGCCGATGTAAGCCGCGAGCCATTGAATATCGGAGTGGGATGATGAGCCTGCGACTGATAAATCGATCATGTCGATCACAATACCACGGGAATGAGGTCTTCCCGCAGTGCCCGGCTTTCTCAGGGCCCCGCGGGCACCCATGCCGGAGCGGTGCTGCCCTTGATAATGCGATGCAATATCTTCAACACGCATGAAAGCCTCCTTGAATCTCTTTATACCAGATATCGGATTATGGCAACTAATGCTTTAAGTCCCGGGGAAGTTATTCATATGCAAATCAAGACGAAGACATAATTTATTTTATGAGCAGACGTATTTTTATACTATTACGAAAGGATTATCAATGCGTTATAATTTTTTTGCCGGGGTTATTCTCTGTGCATCTTTTGCGGCTTTTGCGCAGGAAAGGCCGCCCGGAGGGGGCTTGGGATCGGGCAACATGATTTTCATGATGGTAATCATGTTTGCGATAATTTATTTCCTGATGATCCGGCCTGAGCAAAAGAAACAGAAAAATCGTCAGAAAATGATCAGCGAAATGAAAAAAGGAGACAAAGTAGTCACCATAGGCGGTGTATTCGGAACGGTCGGAAACGTTAAAGACAACTCTGTGATGGTAAAGATCGCTGAAAATACTATTGTTGAGGTGAGGAAAGGTGCTGTTTCCGAGGTCGTGAACAAGCAGGAAAAATCCGATCAGAAGGACGGGAAAAAATAAATGTTTGACATCTGCATATACGGCAATCCGGTTTTGCGGAAAAAGGCCCGGGAAATTTCTGTTTTTGACGACGAGTTGCGAGGGTTTGTTGAAGAAATGACCGAGACAATGAAAGTCAAGGACGGGGTCGGGCTTGCCGCTCCGCAGGTTGATACGTCCGTTCGCATTGCTGTGGTGGATACAACGGGCGGAGAGCAGGAACCGTCTGTTTTAATAAATCCCCGGATAACTTCTTTTTCCGAAGAACGCGAAGATTTCGAGGAAGGTTGTTTGAGTATTCCCGATATTCGTCTGAAGGTCAACCGCCCGAGCCGCGTTTCGGTAACAGCGTTTGATATTGACGGGAAACAATATACAATCGAGAATGCCGACGGGCTTCTTGCGCGGGCGGTCCAGCATGAAATTGATCATCTTGATGGAATATTATTTGTAGACCGCGTATCGCCTGTAACGCGGCAACTGGTCGCCGGAAAACTGAAAAAAATGGCCAAGTCACAAAAGGCCGGAACAAAAGCTGCCTGACATTTTTCCATAGCCGGGTTTTGAAACCGCATAATCTTTATTACCGTATTGCGCTCTTCCTGATTCCGGGAGGAATATCGCTTCTTCCGCTTGTAAACACTGGCTGTGCTTCATCCAAAATATTGACTGCACATCCGCCGGGAACGCAAAAACCTGCAGAAAAACCTGATACGGTATCCACGGTGCGGGGGCAGGATACCATTTCTTCACCCGCGTCTTCTGAATCCGACAACCTTGATTTCGGCCAGGCCTTTGAGGACACATCAATGTTTCCGGTTGAGGAACCACGCACAGTCATGGACAGTGAAACGCCGGCAGCCGGCGATAGCCGGGTTGCAAAGGATAATAAGCGGGTTTCATCGCTGCGCTATCCGGATATTTCTGTGCCCGCGCGCAAAGCCCGGGTCGCACTCGTTCGCAATAAACTCAACTATTCTCTTTACTCTGTGGGCAAAGTGACCCTGCATGGCCCGCGCCGAAATGATCGACGGACCGTCCGGGGGCGCATAGCCATCGAAGCATCATCGTCGGAAAACAGGGTGCTGCTCTCAGCCGGAAGCGGAAATAAACGGGAGGTAGCGGTTCCCTGCACATTATTGTCGGAAAGCGAGTACAATTTTATTGAGCTTGATGACGGGACCTATCGGGGAGCGATGATAATAATTACGGAAAAAACGGGAAAACTATCTCTTGTAAACTATCTCGATGTGGAAGATTATCTTCGCGGCGTGGTACCACTCGAGATCGGTCACAGGAAAATAAATGAAATTGAAGCGGTCAAGGCACAGGCTGTGGCCGCGCGGACGTATACGTACAGGAAAATATCAGATAAACAGCATGCACCGTTTGACCTGGTGGCCACCGTGGCGGATCAGGTTTACGGCGGGGTAAATGCCGAAAGCAGGATGTGCGACAAAGCAGTCAGGCTTACCGAAGGGCTGGTGATGACCTGCCGGGACAGTCTCATATTTGCGTATTATCATTCCACCTGCGGAGGAAAGACCGCCAATATTGAAGATGTCTGGAAAAAGCCGCAACAACCGTATTTGCAATCGATACGCGATTGTGATGAAAATGGAAAGGCCTATTGCTCCATTTCGAAGTATTATAACTGGACAGAGACGTGGCCGGCCAGGACGCTGTCGTCGATAATCAATCGCAATGGAGGCGATTCAGGGTGCAGGGGAACGATCAAGGGGATGAAAATAAAGTGGCGATATTCCTGCGGGCGCATTGCGGGGCTGGTTGTTCACACGTCGCAGGGCACCTGCACACTGAGTGGAGACAAGATACGGTTTGTGTTCAGAAGAAACAGCGCGGGGAATCCTATTTTACGCTCGTGCAATTTCAGAATTGTTTCCGGAAATTCCCGCACGGTAACCATTGAAGGGCGGGGATACGGTCATGGTGTCGGCATGTGCCAGATGGGTGCGGTGGGCCGTGCCCGGGCCGGGCAGCGCTTTGAGGAGATACTTGCGGCGTATTATAGCGGGATAGAGTTGAAGACTGCGGTGGTTGAATGAGAAATATTATTTGCAATCCGATCGATGATCGAACCCGCAATTTGGCCCGGCTTTCTTTTACCTGATTAATACAATCATTCCTTTTCGGGCTATGCTGGCAGCCCCATTTGCCAGTGTCATCAGGACCGGATACATACCAGCAGGTGCAGGGGCGCCGCTTTGGAGCTTTTTATCCCAGAAAGCGTGGCGGGTTCCGGACTGATGATACTTGTTGACAAGAGTACTGATTGTTCTGCCCGAAAGGTCCTGGATACGCATGACAACCGTGCCGCTGAATGGAGCGGAATATTCAATCTTTACGTGCGACTGCCTGTCCATGCAGTTGATTGTGCCGGCGTTTCGAGTATCAGAGCGGTTGCCCGGGAATCGTCTGTTGTTATCGACATCAACCCCGCTGTCGGTTGTTTTCAGAATTTTGCCGTTCTCGCCCACGATCCAGCCGGACTGACTGGAAACAAAAGATATATTCCTTAATGTCTGAGAGGTTCCGGAAATCTGAGGAGTCCAGGTTCGGCCCCGGTCGGTGGTATGGATAATCGTTCCACTGTCACCGACCGCCCACCCGGTACTTGTATCGGCAAAGTAAATATCATACAGGCGCCCGGTTGTACTGGAATTCTGCGGGTTCCAGGTATCACCGCAATCGGAAGTATGCAGAACCGAGCCGTCCATTCCGGCAATCCATCCTTCGGTTGCACTCAGAAAATGCATGCAGGAGATAGCCGCTTGGTCAACAAAGAGTTCTTTCCATGTTGCGCCGCCGTTTATCGTCCGCAGAATGAAATTGCTGCTGCTGATCCAGCCTGTATCGGGACTGATGAAAAAGACGTCGAGAAAACGGGCATTATTCGCAACCGGATTGCCGTCTATTTCAACAGCTTCCCAGTTCAATCCGCAATCAACGGTTGACAGTATCGTTCCATTGTCACCGACCACCCAGCCGGTGTCAGGTCCGAAAAAAAATGCACTCCATAATAATTCTGTTGTCGGCGTTTCCTGTCCGGTCCAGCTCTGTCCGCAATCGGAGGTGTGAATGATGGTTCCTTTTGCACCGACCGCCCACCCAGTCGTTTCCGAAACAAACGATACGCACCGAAGTGTGGCTGACACGGTACTATTCTGTGCCTGCCAGCTTGCTCCACCATCAGCACTCCTGAGAACACTCCCTTCATCGCCGACCGCCCACCCGGTGGTTTCATTTACAAAGCACGATCCATAGAGGCTGGTATTAAGCGACAGCTCTTTGCTGTGCCATGTCGTACCGCCGTCTTCTGTCCATAGAAATGAGCCGTTATGTCCGATTACCCATCCGTGAAGGGCGTCGGTGAGGAGCCCGCTTCGCAGGCAGCATATGTTTTCATCATAGTACTGTTCGTGCCATGTTTGCCCGCCGTCGGATGTCTTCAGTATTTTGCCGGACATGCCGGTGGCCATGCCGGTGTTTTTATCAATAAAATGCACGTCGGCAAGAGAGAGTGAGGTTCCCGGTACCTGTTCTTCCCAGGTAAGGCCACCGTCTGTGGTGTGAAAAATTCCATAATGTCCGACCGCCCATCCGGTGATACTGTCGGCAAAGAAGACCCCGTCAAGCGCTACCGGAGAACCGATTGTTGCCGCCTTCCAGGTCTGTCCGCTGTCGGTTGTTAACAGGACCATCCCTGAGTCCCCGACCGCCCATCCGAGTGACTGGCTGACAAAATGGATGTCGAGAATGCGCTTGTCGGTTCCGGGATCGATTTCTTCCCAGGTTTCCCCGCGATCGGTGGTTAATAGAATGCCCCCGTATCCTGCAGCCCACCCATGATCGGCATCGACAAAAAAAACCTTTCGAAGGTCCATTTGCAATCCCTGGCGCTGAATGTGCCACCCTTCCCCGCCATTACGGGTATGCAGTATGGTGCCTTTCCATGTGACCGCCCATCCGAGCATCTCTCCGTAAAAAAATATGCCGGCAATATCTTCGGCAATGCCGGTATTCTGGGCAATCCATGTTGCACCTTTGTCTTCTGTGTGAAGGATCGTTCCGTTGGTGCCGGCAATCCATCCCTGCCGGCAATCGGGAAAATAGACGCTTTCAAGGCGGGTCCCCGGCGGAAGCACATTCTGGCAGGTCCATCCCCCGGGCGCGGGGAAAGCTGCTTTGCTCATGATACCTGCAAGAAAAAACAGAAGCAGAAATTTCCGTTTCATGTGTGTGTCCTCTTATTCAATAGTACAAAGCTGCGAGCTCGCCCACCCTTCGTTAAAGGTGTCGGCCCAGATAATAATATCTGCAGGTAGCGTGCACAGTTTATTATACGCTAACGATAAATGATCGAGATTTGTGAGCGCGGTTATTGATGACGGCAGCCATGTCAGGCGGTTTGCATAAAGCGAAAGATACTGTAATGAGCTCAGGTTTCCGATGTTATCAGGAAGCGAATCGAGCCTGTTCCCGCTCAGGTCAAGCAATTGCATGGATGAGATGGAGGACAGTTCGACGGGAAGTGCCGATAAAAGATTGTCCGAGCAATATAATTCAACAAGCGAATCGCATTGCCCGATTTCCGGCGGCAACCCGGCAATAAAGTTGGTGCTGAAATCCAGATGGGTCAGCCTGGTAAGGTTACCGATCGACGCGGGGATGGAATTTATCATGTTTCCCGCCAGTGACAGATAAAAAAGCCCGGTCAGCGAATTCACCTCCGCCGGATATCGCGAGAACTCGTTTTTGTCAAGAATACATACTTCTAGGTTCGAAAGATTTTGTATGTCCGGGGGCAGCCCGGTGAGGCTGTTATTGCCGATATCCAGCCTTGTTATATTGAGTTTGCCGATTTCTCTGGGAAGATGGGCGATTCTGTTTGTGTTCAGCGAAAAATATTTCAGGGAATCAAGGTTCCCGATTTCGGTCGGAAGCCTCGCAATCAAGTTGCTATTGGCATCAAGCGTTGTGAGTGAATAGAGGAAGCCGATTTCTGTGGGAAGCTCGGTCAGGCTGTTGTCCCGGAGAATTAATTCGCTGCATGAGCTCAGGCTTCCGATGTTTCCGGTAAGCTCGGTAAGTCCAAGCCCCTGAAGGTCGAGGGCGACGATGCGGTTGCTTACAGGATCGCGGCGTGCAATCGTTTCATGCTGGATTGTGTCAAGACCGTTGGCTTTCAGGATAGAGTGCAGCGCGGCTGAATCGCATGCTCCGGTCCGACACCCGCTGAAAAAACCGATTATGGGAAGATTGAGGATTCCAAGGTCGGTTGTTTGTCCGCTTTCCACCGTGATACCGGTAAGGGTCAGGTAGGTTTCGGGGTCTTGAATAATTCTGAGAGCGTATGTTCCCGCCGGAAGGCCGGAAAAGCGGAACCGCTGGTTTACATCAGCAACAACCGAATGCTCGAGACCATAAATGACAACCAGCGGCCGCAGTGAGTTGTCGGACATGGGAAGGTTGATTCTTCCGGTTACGGCGCCCGCGGGAAGGAGCGTGTCGCGGGGAAGTGTCACGGTCCGGTTATGAGAACCCGTGTCGCATTCAATCAGGATATTTCCACTGGTGCTGTCTTGTGTAATGACGCAGCTTCCGGAGAGTACATCGCTGATGCGTATCATGCAGGGTATCAGCAATGCGCTGTCAGCACGTGCCGCGCTGTTTGCGATTTCGATGTAATAATCTCCCTGAAAAACAGAATCGAGGATAAAATGACCGTCTGAATCGGTAATGCCGTTTCTGTATTCTCCCGGGGGGGATACTGCAGTATCAAGGAACGATTGCCGCCGCAGGCGGACTGCAGCATGTGCCGCACCAGTGCCGTCGGGATGAACCACTGTGCCATCAAGAACAACGACTTCCGAGCCGGTACCTGTTTCGGTTGCAACGACACCCGATGAGCAGCGGCATAATAAGCAGGCAACTGATAGAGCGCACCAGAGAATGCCGGAGCAACAGCATTTCATTGCTTTGGCCTCTTCCTGTATGAACGGGAAAGCGGGAATATCTGAAGGCTGAACTGGTATACGGTATCCGCACTGTCACGGTACGCTATTTCCATCACCCTTCGTCTGAATTCCTTCAATTCCTGTTTTATTTCATCCAGGCCTTTCTGCGAAATTCCCAGAGTCAGGCATGAATGCTCACGCTTCTCTTTGGGGAAAATATCAATTGCTTCCTTGGCTTTTCTCAGCGATGCAATAATACTGTTATTCAAGATCATCGACTGCACATCCTGACCGGTCGAGATGAGCGATTCGGCAGGATGATACGTGCCATCGGGCCCCTTTTTGATCAGGCCCAGGTTTTCTTGGAGTTCGATTGATTTCCGCGCTTCTTCCGCCTGAATCGGTGGATTTAGCATGCGGGAGAGTACGCGGTAGTCTCCGGCAAATGGATAAAAGTCAAGAATCGCACGGATCGCAGAATGATACCATTTCTCATAAAAGGCATACTGACTGGATTTGATAATTCGTACTGCGGATTCTTTGTACGTGGTCATTTTTTCAAAATACCCTTTTTTTTCATCATGAGTGCGGGCCTGATTAAAAAGGACCATGTACTGGAAGTATTCTGTTTCTCTTTTTTTCAATTTAATATAATCGGCAAATCGCAAGGCCAGCGGTATTGATATGTTTGTTTTACCCTTGAGGATCATGGTAAACAGGCCGGCAGATTTGAATCCGACCTTGTTTGCAATAATCCGGTAAGAAAATCCCTGGTTGGCCTTCTTTTTTCCCTGATACCAGTCTGAAAGGAATTTCCGGTAGTCGGTATATGAAAATACATTTGGCATAATGGTTTTTTCCGTTCTGATTTAACCCGAGTTCCGCAGTTGGATGCGGGGATGCAAGGTATTGAGATGAAAAGGCTTGAGCCGAAGGCGCCCGAAGGATGCCTGCCCGGTCAGCAGGCATGAGCTGGCGCAGGCCTTATCGACAATGTGATTAGGACAGGTCGCCTGAAAGCCTTGCGCTCAAGAGATTGCGTCATCCGCGTCGCATCTAACTGCGGAACTCAGGTTAAATATAACCTCGAATAAGGGTGAAGTCAACATAATTCAACACATATTGTTCAGTAATCTGAACAATATAATGCATTTATAACAACCCAAAAAGAGTCTTATTTTAATGGTTAATCAAAACGTAATGGTTAAACAATTGTTTAGCAGAATACCTGCAATAATGAAGCATTAATCCTAAATTCCGCAGTTGAGTGTGGATGATACGTGTAAGATGTTGTGTGAGATTGAGTTGTGAAAAACGTAGTCCTACCCGGGGAGGTAAGGCGAGGCTTTTCACAATTCAAGATTGCGCAACAGCCTACGCGTAGCGCCGCAATTCAACTGCGGAACTTAGGTTAATATCGGAGAAAAAAACGGGTTGCCGTGTACAATATCCGCAAAAATGCACGCTGCGTCCAGGTATTCCGTCGCGGATGTCCAGGTCTAAACACACAAATCCTGGTAAATCAAACGGTTAGGTGGTGATCGGGTGAAAGTGCCGGGAAATGGCTTTTGCGACGGTATTTTGTATTGCTCAGCCCGCACTTTTCTCAACAATAAGCGTTACAGGTCCGTCATTAACAAGCTCAACATCCATCATCGCACCAAAAGAGCCTGTTTGAACATTGCGGATATACTGTTTCAGGCGGGAGACAAATAATTCGTACAGCTCGTTTCCTTTTTCCGGCCGTGCTGCTTCAATAAAGCTGGGGCGTCGTCCTTTGCGGCAATCGCCGTACAGGGTGAATTGAGAAACAACGAGTGCTTCGCCGTCGACATCGATCACTGAACGGTTCATTTTGCCTTCATCATCGGTGAATATCCGAAGTTCGGCGCATTTTTTTGCGCAAAAGTCGGCTTCAGCCTGTGTGTCCGAGACATGCACGCCCAGAAGAACCAGAATGCCCGGTCCGATTTGCCCGACGATACCGGATTCGATAATCACTCGTGATTGCTTTACCCTTTGAACTACTGCCCGCATGATAGTGTTAAAAGTTGAAAAGAAAACCCGCGTGCAGACCAAATCCGCTCATGTTTCGATAATAGATGATGTCGCGGTCATCCCTGTCGCGGCGGCGGGTGTTTGCCCATTGATAATGGGCGCCTGCAATAATTGCGATGTTTTCACTGAAACTGTAAACGCCGTCAAGAGCAAGCTTGAGAAACAGTCCGTGATAATAATGGGACTTATTATCGATCTCTTTGCCACGTTGGGAATAAATGTGGGGCATATAGCCGATATTAAACTGAATGAGTGGATGAAACAGCAGGTGAGAAAGTGGATCGATATAGATAAATGCTGAGAGGGGAAACATAAAGCTTTTTATATCTTTTTGTATTGTTTTCTGTTCATCCGGGCCGGGAGAACTGCTTGTATCGATTGTGGTATCCTTGTCTTGGGTTGAGCGGTTCCACATAAAATCAGCGCCGACACCGAATGCAATCTTTTTGTCAATAAGGATTCCGTATTCCACTGCTGCATCCCAGGCGGTCTTCTTATCTGTGTCAAGCAGTTTGCGGGGCCAGAGAGGGCCGATTTTCAGGCTTAGCGAGTTTTCGGCAAACAGGGGGACGGCAACAGCCAGGAAAAGAAAAAATACCGGTACTCGAATGTTCATCATGCGCTCCTTTCATCCTTGTTTTCAGAATAATATATAATATCCCATCATGCGAACCTAAAGTTTTAATCCAGAAAAAAACCCCTTTTCAGTGGCACCAGGGCCAATCAATACCGAAACGCCCTGGTTGTACTCAAAAAAATGCACATATTCCGGTTTGCATTTTGTCCTATCTTTAATTATTATATAGACATGACAAATGAAAGTTTACCCACTGTCTATCACTATAACGACTTCAGAAAATTTCTGGACGACTACCAGAAGGCTCGTCAGAAATTTGATAAAAATTTCAACCGGTCAAATGTCTGCAGGCTGCTGGGACTATCAAAAAGCAGAAGTTTTTTCAATGACGTTATCAAGGGCAAAACAGTTACATCGACATTTATTGATCGCTTCATAAAGGTATTTGAGCTGAAAAAGGATGAGGCCCAGTTTTTCAGAGTGTTGGTCAAGTTTAACCAGGCTGTTGAGCCGGGGGAGCGCGAACTCTATTTCCAGCAGTTGATTTCTCTGAACAAAACCCCCCGCCAGATCCTTGATCCCAATGTCTATGAGTATTTTCGTGAATGGCATCACAGTGTAATCAGGGCAATGCTCGATGTTTATGATTGCACCGATGATGATTATGCCGAGCTTGGAAAAAAGCTCAATCCCCCTCTCACCGAAAAAACAGTCCGGGAATCAATCAGATTATTGAAAAAACTCAAATTGATCGCACCGGATAGCAGCGGCTCTTTAAAACCAACCGAAAAAATAGTACAAACAAGCCCGTATGTAAATGATGAACTGGTCAGGCAGTATCAAATTCAGTTTCTGGATACGGCCAAGCGCGCTGTTTTTGCCAACACCGGTCAGATGCAGAATATTTCAACCAAACTCATCAGTATTTCTGAGCTGGGGGTCAAAAGAATAGAACGGCAATTGCAGAAATTCAAGTCCGAAGTGACATCGATAATTCATAAAGATCAGCACAGCTCCGATCGCGTGTATCAGCTTGCACTGTTTCTTATGCCGCTGACAAAAGTCAAAAAAGGGGGAAAGCAATGATCAGGAAGCTTCTTGCAACAGGAGCGGTTTTGCTTCCCTGCATTTGTCTGTTGTTTTTCTGTTCCTCCGAACAGCCTGTTGCCGGCACCGAGACGGGCACCGAGACCGGTACATTGACCGGGTCGGTGTACGATGCCGATAATTCGCCGGTTGCAAATGCATATGTGTTTCTTCATGAAGACAGGACGGATACGGGCCGGATTGCAATGGATAATATTCATTCCGCCGATTCGACCTGGACCGATTCGGATGGGGCATTCAGGTTCGATCCGGTTTCTGCAGGAGATTATTTTGTCGAGATTAATGCAGGTGACTCTCTGGGTGTGGTGGTTTCAACCCGCGTGCCGGAACGGGAAACAGAGTCGGTGGTCGGCGTTGTCGAGCCCATGGGCTCAATCGTTGGGACAATTGATTCTGCTCTGGCAACTCCCGGGCGGCAACTCTATGTTTACATTGCCGAACTGGAACGGTTTTTAAAAGCTGGTCCTGCAGGCTCCTTTTCAATACTCAATGTGCCGTATGGCAATTTTTCGCTCTATATTATGACTCAGAGCGGTGGAATCCTGGCCGAGTGCGATTCGGTGCCGGTTAGAAAAGGAGAACAGACAATTGTGGAGTCTGTAGGAACTGCTTCAGGT
>WJKA01000418.1 GCA_014729375.1 Chitinivibrionales bacterium | reverse complement strand
ATCTTCTGCAGTAATTGTCTCGTTCAATGCAGGCATCAGTTATTTCCTGCTCCCAGAATATCGGCAGCGATTCTGCATGTGCAGTGGAGGAAACGAGCGCTAATGCAAGACACAAAGCAGGAAATATGCCCACCCGGAGCGGTAACACCGGTGACGGCATCCCCCCTGAAAAGAATGATTTCTGTGGAAAATGCACGCACTGCTCCGGCATGATAAGGTATTGTAAATAAACGCTCTACATTAAATTATACACTATCTGCTAGCAGCTAGTCCATATACTATACAATTTAACCACAGGATTGAAAAGGGATTATTGCATACTATTCTGGCTTGACGACGGCTGCAATGTGCCGTAATGAAACGGCGAATATCAGCCGGTGCCGGGAAGTGACTCCCCTCTGACAAGGTCTTCCCACGTTTCTCGTTCGCGAATAACCCGGGATGAATCGCCGTTGACCAGGATTTCGCATGCTCGAGGACGGGAATTGTAATTTGACGCCATGGTGAAGCAGTATGCTCCGCAACTCATCACTGCAAGTATATCGCCCGCGTGTGCAACAGGCATTTCCCGTCCCTTTGCAAGAAAATCGGAGGACTCGCAGATGGGGCCGACAATGTCAACCGGTTCAGCAGGGGCTGTGCCGGTTTTCTCGACCGGCGTTATCGCATGATAGGCATCATACAACGGCGGTCGGATACAGTCGTTCATGCCGGCATCACAAATGTAAAATGTTTTTCCATACGATTTCTTTACATACGTGATCCGGGTAAGCAAAACGGCCGAATTTCCCATGATATAGCGTCCGGGCTCGACTATCAGGCGACAATCAAGTTTGTCGATGTACGGACGGATCAGGTCGGCAAACTGGACCGGTGTAAATGGTTTTTCATCGCTATAGGTGATACCGAATCCACCGCCCAGGTCGAGTGTTTCAATCGCAATACCATTCGCCCGCAAGTTGATGATCAGCCCGGAAAGAACATCAAGCGCCTCCCGATACGGTTCAAGTGAGGTGATCGGC
Source organism: Chitinivibrionales bacterium (assembly GCA_014729375.1). Taxonomy (GTDB): domain Bacteria; phylum Fibrobacterota; class Chitinivibrionia; order Chitinivibrionales; family WJKA01; genus WJKA01. The sequence continues at coordinate 6,588 of WJKA01000418.1, read as the reverse complement.
GATCCGAGATGAACATCGATACCCAGTGGCTGAATATTGGGCAATTCCGTTGCGTATGTATATATCCGTTCGACATCGGTAAACGGGATGCCGAATTTGTTTCCTTTTTTCCCGGTAGTTGTAAATTGATGTGTCCGGGCATCGACATCCGGATTGATCCGCAAAGCAACCGGCGCAATTTTTCCCATGCGTTCTGCAATTGATGAAAGCAGGTGCAATTCGGATTCTGATTCAACATTGAACATGCGGATCGAGCTGGCAAGTGCATATTCCAGTTCCCGTACTGTTTTACCAACGCCTGAAAAAACAATTGATCCGGGCGGGATTCCCGCTTTCAGAGCGCGAAACAGCTCCCCTCCGGATACGATGTCGGCCCCGATACCCCTGCTGGCCGCGCACTGTAATATGCTCAGGTTGGAATTGGATTTAACAGAGAAGCAGATTGTGCAGTCAAAGCTTTCGAGTGCTCCCTGAAGCAGCTCTATGCGGTTGCATATTGCTGCCGTGCTGTAAATAAACGAAGGGGTGCCATATTCCCCGGCAAGGTCTGACAACGGCACATTTTCGCAGAACAGCCTGTTCGATTCCCAATGGAAATTATTCATTTCTCAGTTCCGGACCGGTATATGTATTTAATAAAAGCTATTTGGCAAGGTTTTTTACATGCTTATAGAGCATTGCCTTCTTGTTCGCTGCAGTGTTCCTGTGGATAATGTTTGTTTTAACACTTTTATCCAGAACAGAAACAGCTTTTTGCAAAGCCTTGCCGGCAGTCTCGCCGTTTTTTGCATCAAGAACGGTGCGGACCGCTGTTCGCATATTGGAGCGTCGCATCCGGTTTCGAAGATTGGCTTTTCTTGAGGAACGAATTCTTTTTTCGCAGGATTTATGCTGGGGCATTAATGCTCTCCTCTATCGTGCGTGTTTCTATTGTATATTATTATAAGCTTGAAAAGATAATATAAATTTACTCCGAATGTCAAACAATGCCGTGAAAAAGAGCAACATTTTTTATCATGAGATATGTGGAGCAATTCATCTGCATACGCGGTTTTCCGACGGCGGAGCGAGTATTCCGGAGCTTATCGATGCCGGCACGGAAGTGGGGCTTGACTATTGTATAGTAACGGATCACCAGTCGCTTGAAGCCAGGGAGCGGGGGTATGAAGGATTTCACGGCAATCTGTTGCTCCTTGTCGGATACGAACATCAGGATTCGCGGGACCGGAACCATTATCTTGTTCTTGGAACCGGGAAACTCGCTTCTGAAACACATGATGTACAGGGTTATATTTCCGAGATTAAGCGGGCAGGCGGGACGGGATTTATAGCACATCCGGCAGAAAAACGGCATTATTTCTCTGCATTGCCTTCATATCCCTGGACTGACTGGAGTGTTGAAGGATTTGACGGCATTGAAATATGGAACCAGATGTCTGACTGGGTGGAGCATTTGACCAACTGGCGGAGTTTTATCAGAATTTTTTTTCCGCGTCGTCTTATGGCGGATGTGCCGTCCGAATTGACGGCAAAGTGGGATGAGTTGAACCGGTCAAGATTTGTCGCCGGGATCGGCGGGGTTGATGCACACACCAGACGATACGGGTTCGGGCTGATTCATATTACTGTTTTTCCTGTAAAAGTCGAGTTGAAGGGTATACGGACTCATTGCTATCTTGAACGGCCCCTTTCAGGTATGAATGCGGATTCCGCAGGGCGAGTGATTATTGACGCCTTGCGTAAGGGGCATTCGTTTGTCAGCAATTACCGCCGGGGTGATGCCCGCGGAAGCAGTTTTTTCGTGCAGTATTCCGACGGTTCCCGTTGCCCTCCCGGTATGCAGCCGGCGAAACGGGCGTATCCGGAGTTACTTGAGGTGGCTGTTCCGGAAAGTGCCGAGATTGTTGTTGTGAGAAACGGAGGTATATTCAAACGAATACACGGACGGGCGGAATGTATACCTGTTGACGGCAAAGGGTTGTATCGGATTGAAGTGCGGAGAAAAAATCATGCGTGGATATATGTTAATCCTTTTCCGCTTGGTGATTATCCGCTTTCCTGATATTTTTTCCGGAAATATCGGCGGTCTGTTTTCGGCCAGCGCGTACTAGTGTTACAATCTGCGTTCGGCGAAACCGTCCAACGGGCACAATCGGTTTTCTTGGCCGGCCCGGGTGCAGAGTTTATATTTTATAACACTTTCATTATCTGCGCGAAAGGGCCGGCTTGTGAAGGCTTTTTTTGTCAAAATTCTCGATTGTTTTTTCCTCTTGCGTATCCCCCTCCTTGCACCGGTATGGACCATTGTTATGCTCGGCTGGATAACCGGCAATGAGCATTCTCAACTTGGGGGAATGCTTGTCGGAAACGGTACTGCGGGGGCATCTGAGGCCCGCTTATGGCTTGCGCTTTTCGGATTTTCCCTTATCGTTGCGTGCATATATGTTGTAAACCAGATTGCGGATATTGAATGTGACAGGATAAATAAAAAACTTTTTATTCTTCCCTACGGATTTGTTTCGATCCGGACTGCCTGGGTTCTTGCGGCGATATGCGCGCTTGCGGGCATGTATGTGTCATTTTTTTTTGATGCACTTATGGTGGTGCTGTTTTTCCTGAGTCTGGTGCTTGGATTTCTGTACGATTTACCACCGGCAAGTTTGAAAAACCGCGCGTGGGGAGGGACGATCGCCTGTTTTCTCGGACATGGTGTTCTGACATACATGGTGGGCTGGTATGCGGCTCAGTATGCCGGCCAGATTCAGTTCACGCCCCGGGCGCTGCCGAGTATCAGATGTTCAACATTGATAACCGGCCTGCTGGCATCCTGTTCCGCGGGTTTTGCAAATGCGGCGATTTTTGTGACAACCACAATTCCTGATGCACCCGGTGACCGTGCTACCGGAAAACAAACATTCTGTGTGTCGTTTGGCGAAAAGAAAACCGCATTTGCCGCAGCGATCTTTTGCGCATTGGCACTTGTATTTTGCGCGTTTTTGCAGTATAATCGATGGGTAATGGCTATTCCTACAACAATAAGCCTTTTCCTTTTTGTCTATCTGATCGTGTCGACAAACAGAAATATGGCTTTTAAAGCGTTCAAGTGGCCGGTGTTTTTGCTTTCGGCACTCGTCGCTTTTTATGTGCCGGCTTACGGGATCCTTATTATCGCCACTTTTCTCGGGAGCAAGGCGTATTACCGCCTGAGAATGGGGATCGATTATCCTACATTCAAAGCCCAGTGATAATCTCCTATGCAATTTTATGAAAATATCTTACTACATTACTGATGCAGTATTCATTGCGCGGCCGGTGGTGCTCGTTTCAGTATGGGGATTTTCCGTGCTCGGATATTATCGGGCCGCCATGGTTTACAGATCTGCGACATACCGGACAATGTGGAAAAACGTTAATGCATCTGGTTTTCTCTGGATGGTTGTTTTTTCGCTGTCAGTTGCCGCTGTTTTTATTGTAAATCAGATTGCCGACAGTGAAGTCGACAGGGATAACGATGGGTTTCCGCTGTTGATCAATACGGATTTTTCTACAAAAGCATCATGGTTTATTGCCGCATGGTACGGCGTACTTTCGGTTTGTATTCCACTGGCGGCCGGATATTCTGCGCTCGCGTTACTTGCGGCTTGCGCTCTTGGGCTCGGTATGGTTTACAGTTTGCGTCCTTTCTATTTCTCCGGAAGGCCGGGGCTCGATTTTCTCAGCAATGCGGCGGGCTACGGTGTGGTGGCATTTTGTGCGGGATGGGTTCTGGCTGTGCCGCCTGAGGAATTTGATGTGCAGCGCTTTGCCGCATGTGCAATTCCGTATTTCTTATTGATGTGCGGAGGATCGATCAGCTCGACAATTCCGGATATAAAGGGAGACAGGGCAGGAGGCAAGATTACCACGGCTGTGTACCTTGGTGAACGGTATGCGCATTTTCTGGCAACGGCATTTGTTGTTTCTGCCGGAATCGGTGCTCTACTTGTACGGGATCCGCTTGTCGTACTGGCAGCCGGGATAAGTTTGCCGCTTTATATTGCCGGCATGGTTATTCATACGAAGGCAGTTCTGGAGTCGACATACAAGGTTGGCGGCGGCATGCTTATGATTGTTGCCGGAATAGTATTTCCGCTCTTTGCCCTGAGTGGTATTGCTGTTTTTTTTGCTACCAGACTGTATTTTTCTATTCGGCACAAAATAAAATACCCTTCACTGCTTCCCGCGGAATCGATGGATGAATAGAGTGGCACTGACAGTACTGGCTTTGTGTGTATCCATTCATGGATTTTCAATTTCCGATACCAAACGTGCGTGCGTAAATTCAATTATCGAAACGCTTGTTAAATGCGAGTTTTCCACTGCATTCAGGAAGATCGATTCGTTGACTGAGTGTATGCCGACGGACCCGATCGGCCCGTTTTTGAAAACGTACGGGATCGGCCTGAAAGACCTGGACCTGGATTTCAAGTCGGATCCTTCGGGATTTATGGAATCGTACAATACGACGCTTTCGCTGATTACCGCTTTGGAGACCGATACTGATACGACCTCGTATACCATCACTTTGCGAGGCTTTACAAAGGCGACTTATGCCGCGTACTCCCTTCGCAACAAAGAATACGGGGCGGCTGTTCAGGTTGGTCTTGAAGCGATCAAAGAGCTTCGTCGAGCACAAGAGCTTGACCCGGCAAACAGCGACGCCGACCTGTTCCTCGGGCTTTACGATTATGCCAAGGGTGAATTGCGGAAACAATTATGGTGGGTACTTTTCTGGTTTCCCGGTTCAAAAGAACAGGGAATTCGCAGACTTGAAAATGCCAGCAGGAACTCAGAAATATCTTCGCTGGGGGCCAAGTTGATGCTGCTGGATATTTATAGTACCGAAAAAATGTTTGAGAAAGGGCGCCGGTTGTTGGCCGAACTGGAAGCAAAGTATCCGTCAAGCAGATATATCCTCTGGAGCAAAGGGAAATATTATAAAGAAACCGGGAAGTACGGCAATGCCGAAAAAGTTTTTGGAGAGCTGTGTACCGCCTACCGCACAATCCCGCAGTCCGGTCGCAGCCTCTTATCTGCACAGAACAAGCGGGCACATATGCTTTTCTCCGGCGGCAAATATATTGCAGCGGCAAAGGTTTGCAAAGAGATATTGCAGAGGGCTGAATCATGGGATGATCCCCGTGTGCAGGAAATAAAAAAAGACACGGAAAAACTTTTGAAGGAAATCGGGCGACATGGTAAAAATTAGCGGTCAATTGTGCGATTTATGCGGCACCTGTATTGCGGTATGTCCTGAGGATGCCCTGGTGATGACTCCCGTGCTGCAATGCGATCGTAAAAAATGTACCCGCTGCGGCAGGTGTGTCGGGATTTGCCCTGTGGGTGCCTTGTCAATCGATCAGGAGTAATGACGAATTACCGTTGGAGAGGCGACTTTTTTACAGGAAGGTAAAGGCATTATTTTTTAATCATGAATACCTTTGATGTTTGTGTTGTCGGCGCGGGGCCAGCAGGGGCGATGGCGGCAAGAAAAATTGCGGACGCGGGACGGTCGGTATGCCTGCTTGAGCGTAAGCAGAAAGTGGGTATACCTGTTCGCTGCGGCGAAGGGATCGGCCTCAAAGGGTTTGCTCTTCACGTAAAGCTCCGTCCGGAATGGATTAAGGCCTCGATAACTACCGTGAGGCTGGTTTCACCGTCGGGGTATGCCGCAGAATTTGGAAATTATGATAAAAATGTTGACAAGAGTTATGTGCTCGATAGAGAATTAATGGATGCCGATCTTGCGAAAATGGCGGCTGAAGCGGGAGCGGTTTTTTTGTGCAACAAACCTGTTGTGGCCATCGAAAAACGCGGGGACGGGATGTATGAATGCGCAACGCCGGATGGCAGGTATTCTGCGCAGTGTGTTATTCTCGCAGAGGGAGTCGAGTCCCGTCTGGCGCGGCAGATGGGGTGGAACACGGCATTGTCGCCTGAAAACGTCGAAAGCTGCGCATTTACACGAATAGACAATGCCGGAATTGATCAGGGGACGCTGGCGTTGTATTTCGGCAATGATGTGGCCCCGGGAGGATATGCATGGGTTTTCCCCCGGGGAAACAATACTGCAAATGTCGGCCTCGGTGTTTTAGGGTCGAAAAGCTCGGGAGGAAAGGCACTCATGTTGCTGAAGCAATTTCTTGAGTCGAATTTTCCTGATGCGCATGTAGGTGAGGTTCACTGTGGTGGCGTGCCGGTGGGAAAATGGCTCAGGCCACTTGCCCGTGACGGCGTTATGGTTGCCGGAGATGCGGCCTGTCAGGTCAATGCATTAAGCGGCGGGGGCATAGCCAATGCACTGCATGCAGGGGTCCTTGCAGGAAGCGCCGCGGTCCGGGCATTCAATAATGGAGGTTTTCATCCGGAATATCTAAAGGAATATGAAAAAAAATGGGCCGGATTTTTCGGCAGGCAGCAGGAACGTTCGTTTGCTTTGAAAAAACTCGTGATGGAATATACCGATACAATGCTGGATCAGGCAATTTTGTCGTTGCAGAAAGAAGATCCCGGGCGCATGACAACATTTAAATTTGCGCTCAGAACATT
>WJKA01000417.1 GCA_014729375.1 Chitinivibrionales bacterium | reverse complement strand
ATCAACCTCGGAAGGTACATCCATCCAGAAGAGGTATGTAACCTCCTCGTCTTGCTTCATGGAAAACCGCGTGCGGCATTCCACGTCCGAGTCACCCAGCCGGTGAACTCCTGGAATCATCAAGTCATTGAGCGCCGCTACGTACGCAGCCGCAGTCCTGACGCTCATCGGCGAGTTTTCGCTCTGCTCCCAGCCATGGTGGCAGAAGGCAGAAGCGTTGAACGACACAAGTGCCGATCGGCTGTTCGCTCCCGGTACGTTGGCAACCCTCGGATGCGTGCGGGCCGTGCGAACCAGCTCGCCAGTAATGCATGACTGCATCGGCGGACCCAACGTCTCCGCGTGCTGCTTGTCATAGTAGGAAACCCACCACTCTTTGAATTCCGGGTCGTTGACCACGAAATTCCCATCAGCGTCGGCCAGCGCGGCAAGCATGTCCGCCTGCGCACCACCCTTCTCAAGCTGGTCTCTAACCGACTTGAGGTACTTCTCGTTCTCCATCAGATTCAGGTACGGCTGCAGTACAGCCACCCCGGAGCTTTTGGCCAGCTCGTACGTGGCCCGGCTTGACCGTTCGTTGCGGTCATGCTGCTTGCCACTCCAGCTGTGCGCACCAAACAGGTACGCCACATTGTCCGCCCCGGCCAACGGAACGATTCGGCTCCCGCGCGGCTTCGGTGCGCGGCAGATGACCTCCGCCTTGGCCTTCGGCTTTTTCTTGCCGTCGGGCTCGACATGGTCACGGACGGTTGGCTTTCCGTCGTCGTCGAGCAGGACAACGAACCGGATCGGCCTTTCTTCGAAAGCGTACGCTGCGAGCTGGTCTCTCAGGTACTCGTCGGCATAGCGTGCGAGTGCTGCGATAAACATGCAATGAATTCCTCCCTGACGCCTTCTGGCAGTACATCAGCCGGGTCAACATTGATCCGGCCGTCCTTGAGCTCCGGCTTGAAGAACAGCGGGAAAGGCTGACCCTCCTTCCTGTAGATGATGTCGTACAGCATGACGCCCAGGTCTTTGCTGATCGGCTGAATCTCAATGTCGTCACCAGCGGGTTCGACATCACAAACGAATTCCCGCAGCCCTAAGCAGGGCTTACGGAAGTACGTCCCGCGTATGATCCTGCGCTCAAACATCTCCGCGTACGTCCCGGGCTCATGCTTTCCAGGCCCAGCAACCATCGTCGCCGAGATGACATACTCGACGTCGGAAAGCAGCAGCATTCCCCGTTGAGTGAAGTCACTCCCGCCAGCGCCAACAGACAGCGGCCGAAGGTTGCTTGGCACGGCATTCTTCAGCCCGTTGCGGCCAAAGCTGATCATCGAGCCGGGCTTGACGATCGCGATCTCCTTGATCAGCCACATAATCTGCGGCTTCCAGAAAATCGCCGACAGCATGCCGCGCATGGCTGACGGCGTGGGGACCTCGTAGCTGACGCGGTCCACGGTTGCTTCCGGCCGCGAGAAGCAAGCAAACCTCCCGCGGACACGAAGCCTGTAGTCAAATTCCGCCTGCATTTTCGTACCTCCTTCTGTCTGTTTCAATTCCCTCAACCAATTCACGCACCCATGCGAAAACCGAGCCCGAATAGCATCAGGCAGGTGCACCAAGATATATTAACGCGCAGAAATAAGAGCTTTAGCGTGGCAAGCCCAGCCGTGTTTGTTTCAATTCCCTCAACCGGCCAAGCCGGTAGCGACAAAAAAAAAGAAGCGCATAGCGCTTCTCTTTTTTTTTACCGTTGGTCATTCAAGCCGTAGGTCTATTCGAACTCCGCGTCGTAGAGCTTGTACTTCTCCGTCCACGTGTGCCCACACTCCATGCAGGAATATGAAACCAAGACCAGGCCGCTCCCAGGGAAGTCGGTCTCCCCGTGGAAGTCCTCGCTGCGGCACCACGGACAGTATTCTCCGCAGTCCTCGATGAATTCCTCCTTGGTCACCGCCGCCGGCGGCTCCACACGAGGTGGCGTAGCTCGCCGCTTGATCATCTCCACCTCCACGATCCGCTTGACCGTCAGGAATTGGCGAAGGTTGTTCAGGACTGACGCATCGATTTCCTCGTCCGCGCTGATCGGGACCAAGAACTCGCCGTCAGCTTGCGGATGCGTGTAGTATCCGATATTGGGCGCGCCTCCCACTATGACCCCCCCACCCCGCCAGTTGTCGATGGGGCCGTGCGTGGCGATGAATGGTATCTCTTCGTCAGCCAACTCACGAGCCCTTTTAACGACGTCTTGGGGACTCGTAGCACAGAACACCAGCCGGCACATGTCGCCATCGTAGTGATGGAAACGCGGTGCGAGCAGCCTGACAGCCTTGACGCCGTCAGACTGCCCCACATTTATCGTCAGTCTGGCCATATTGTCTCCCTTCAGTTAAATATTGACGTCGTGAAGTTCGTACGTCTCGGACCACTCGTGGCCGCAATCGCAGCAGGTAACCACGAGCTCGACCCGGCCGTCGTCCTCAACTTCAGTACCTCCGTTGAGCGCGTCACTGCGGCACCACGGACAGTGCTGTCCTCGGTCTTGGAGATACTCCTCCTTGGTCATCTGCGGCGTCTCGGGCTTCCTTTTCGGCTGGCGCTCGTCCATCAGCTTCTGGACACGATCCCTGCGGGCCAGAAACGACTGGAGCGCCTCCTTGTCAGCGTGGTCGATCCTCCCATCGTCGTAGGCCGCGACCACCAGGTCCCCCCTGTACAGCGGCCAGCGCTTCGGGCCGGCTAGATTTGTACCGCCCACGATCATGCGCTCCCGGCTTTCTTCGTGAAGTACCGTAGCGATGAATGGGATGCCGCGCTTATCCAACAGCGCCGTCGGGAAATTTCCTTCGGTGCGAAAGTAGGTCAGCACCCACTCTTCGCCCTCGCAGGATTCTTCGTCAGGT
>WJKA01000035.1 GCA_014729375.1 Chitinivibrionales bacterium | reverse complement strand
GCTAATTCATGAGTTGTGAAAATTGCATTTTCCCTGAAACAGGGCTTGTAATCTTCATTTATATAATGCTACGATTAAGGTATTTGTCGGGTATTTAACGGATGGGTGGTGAAAGAGTATGGCAGGCAACAAGGTCCAAACCGGCGCAGAAGTGATTAAGGTGCTTATTATCGACGAAGATGCCGATGCGTGTGAGGTACTTCAGGAAAGCTTCACCCGCCTTTCATGCCACAGCAAGCAGGTTTTTACTGCTGAAGAGGGTGTTGAAATGCTGAAACGGGAGAAATTTGATGCGGTTTTTGCTGCTCTCTCTGCACGAATCAATGGCGGGAGAAGTGTTGCGAGATGGATAAAGAACAATGAGTCGGATACCTGTTGCTTTATTACCACAAGCTGGAAAGGTGAACTGGAAACGGAATTGCTGGTTATGGACGGAATTCATAAGGTAATTCATAAACCCTTGACTTATAATCAGATAAAGGCTGTTTTGCGAGAATATTTTGCGCTCCCGGATACATCAAAAATTATGCCGCCCAAAAAATAAACAGAAAAAATTTGATTCAGGCTCTTTTTTCTGGAAATTTCTTCAATTTTATATTATATTATTAACAGGTTTATCTGGAAGGTGTTTTTTTAATGATACGACGTGTACTGATAATTTCTTTTATAGCTGCGGCAGGTACTGGAGTATTTGCGCAGCAAGCCGATACAGACACAAGCTCATCGGCGGGAAACAAGCAATCTGTGCAGTCGCCTTCAAATACCTCACAGAATACCAAGAATGCAAAACCGCTTGAAGTCGGCCCACAACCAAAATCAAACTGGTCGAAAATTAAAGACCTTTTCCTCTGATTATTTCCAGTTTATCGTATCGCAAATCCGTGTGTGTATCCAGGGGAGCTATTTTCGTTGCTGTTCAGGCGTGAAAATGGTGAATACCGGGTGTGTTTATCTGTCAGCAACGAAGCCGGGGGTGAAAAGAACCCGTGGAAACATATTCGCAATTGTGGTGTAGCACACTATGGTTCCCATTCTACATCGGTCGTTTCGCCATACAGTCTTTTTGTCACGGTCCCTACACAGATAGAAAATCCGAATTCTTCAACCGGAGCTCTTCCACCAAAATTTGCCTCTGGTGAGATCGCTATTTCAAATGAAATGTAGGGAAGGTTGGTGGAAGCGATTTTCATTTGGGGAAAGAAATCAATCGAAAGCCATCCGCGCAGATTATTCGCATTAAAATATTCCCCGCTATTTCCGTCATAGCTCCGGTTCTCACCCATAATTACATAGAGCATGGGCCCTGCGGTAATATAGCCGAAACCGGGGATGTGGAACTGGACTCCCAGCACCCCGGCGCCGTCAACGCCTCCGTACAGAGCGGTCTCCTCATTTTCAGAAGAAAAATAGGTTGCCTTGGCTATCCCGACGAGTGCTGCGATGTCATTGAAGAAAAAGGGTGTGGAGACTTTCAGGTGTCCGCCGCCTGAAAAACCGAATTTGCCTTCAAAAACACCAACGGTATCTGTCCTACTTGTATCTCCGGCAACACTCATCTGCGCGGCTCCGAGGTCGATTCCAAAATTGATTAGCATTGACGGGGAGTATGACAGACGGGCGTCGATCCGGTTAAGTACGCAGGGGACCGTATCCGAAGTAATACTGTGCCCGCCTAAATTGTACGAAAGGCCGATCGATACGCGGGCATCGGGAATGGCAACTGCTGGATTTGCAATAGTAGATGCGTGCACAGGCACATAGTGCATCAGGATCAGGAACGCAAAAAAAACTTTTTTTTGTATCATGGGCGATATCTCCAGTAAATAACATCTTCAAGCAGTATCGGCAGAACAAATTCATCGGGACTCGACGCAAAAATTCCCTGGCTTTCGGCACTCAGCATTACCCGTATCCGCCAGGCGTCGGACTGCCCGTAAATCATTTCGTTTTGCGCAACTCCGTTTTTAGTCTGAACGGTCCGTTGAAGGGCAATCGCTGTAGCCGGATCAGGCGCGCCGTTGTCATTCCAGTCTATATCGATAAACCGTCCGAGCATCGACGAATACCCATCCATTTGCTCATACTCGGCATCAGTAATGGAATTATCATACAGCGGTTCAACCAGGTCGAGCTTGCCGTTGCCGTTAAAATCGGCATACCCGTCAATTTCAACAAATCTGGTATCTACATAGGTCGTCTCGATTTCAAGTGATTCGGGAGTGATTATCGTGTCTATTATCGGCGGCACCGATTGATCGTAGGTAATAGTCGTGTCATAGAGAATTGACGTGTCCGCCGGAGTGACGTAGAGTGTAAGGCGGATTGCGGTGTCTCCTTGCGTAAAGGAGTGGAGCGTTTCCTGTGTCACCCCCTGTCCGTCAATGTACACATGGTAAATCGCCAGGGTGGTATCATTGTCAAGGAAAATCGTGTCCCGCCGCGTATTCGTATCGGCTTCCTGGATTTTCACTACCTCGGTAATTGTCGTATCCCACCCTTCATACACCTCGACAATCTGGGTGTCGGCTTCGGAAACAGTCGTATCGAGTTTCCGGTAATCGGCCTCGTCAATTATAGTATAATGGAATTCTTCAGCGGGCTGATACGGATAAATGTCGCCCCGCCCATTGATCGCTTCAGCAACAAAATCATCCCAGACAAACTTGTAGTCCCGGATTCCGTTCCAGTTGATATCTTCAAAACCGGGCCCTGGAAGAAATCTGCCGTCACCGTTGATATCCTCTCCACGGTTGGCATACCCGTCACGGTTCTTGTCTTCATTGGCATCGAGCCGCTTATTGTCATTCAAATCCTCGAACGGCAGCATAACGGGGACCGTATCGATCTCCCAGTGCCACGACCAGTAATAATC
>WJKA01000416.1 GCA_014729375.1 Chitinivibrionales bacterium | reverse complement strand
GTGTTCCCATTATCAGACAGCCTTCCGGAAACACCTTCCCCTCCGGAACCAGTGAGCCCGCGGCAACAATGGAGTTTTTACCGACAACAGCACCGTTGAGCAACACGGCCCGTATTCCGATCAGGCTGTTTTTAGCGACATGTGCACCGTGGATAATCGCACCGTGCCCCACCGTAACACCCTCTTCGATGAAAAGCGGAAAGCCGGGATCCGCATGCAGGATACAGCCGTCCTGAATGTTTGTTCCCGTCTTTATGGTCAGTGATTCCGTATCACCACGAAGAACGGCGTTGAACCACACGCTTGTTTCTTTTTCAAGATATACCTCGCCTACAACGATTGCCCCCTGGGCAATAAACGCAGTGGCATCAATCAGTTCAGGGCGCTTTTTTACATTGGCCATTGCTCCCTCCTTGTGCCGCGGGTGACTGGAATCTGCAGCTGCGCACCGCCGGGTGCATACGTGCAGCCGGTTGTATGATCATGATGCATGATTATACCGATAACGCAGTGTATCGGCAACCTTAAACCCGCTGATAACAGCTCTTTAATTTTTACTTGTGAAAAGCTGTTTTATCTGCTACTCTTTTAATACGAAATACAAAATATTTGCTTGCGAATGATTAATTGTAGTAAATTACATTTATGACAGAAAAAAGCCTGGATTTTCACACTGGTGTTTACGTGGGCTGCGGTGCATCTCACTCGTGGACATGGTTTGCCGACATTTTCGAGCGCTGCGGATATTATGGTGTTTCTTTTCTTTCAGAAAACGATATCGCCGACAATGCGCTCGACTGCTGCGACTGCCTGTTCGTCTCAGGCGGCGATACCTTCTCGATTGCACAGGGCCTGGGACGAAAGGGCGCAGACCGAATCGGAAGATTTGTCAGAAACGGGGGAATATACCTCGGAGCATGTGCCGGAGCATATCTTCCTCTTAAATCTTCTTTGTATCCCTTGAACATGTTTAACTTTGTACAGGCACGCATTACCAACCTGACAAAGAATCTGCCGGATCCAAAGACCGATTCTGATAAATTCTGTACTGCGTACGGGTGCAGCTATGTATTTCATCCCGTTCGCGAAGACATTGTCATAAAGCTTGTGACCCCTGATGCAGATACAGGCAGCATTACGGCGCCTCTCTACGGCGGTCCGGGCATAGTGCCTTCGCAAGATGTCGAGGTGCTCGCCGTCTACCGTGATTTTACCGACAGGACGGAATTTCTTGTTGACGAGAACCTTGCATGCGATAGTATAATCGGATACGCAGCTGCCGTAAGAAAGCGGCATGGAAAGGGCGCATTTTATCTCTTCGGGCCCCATTTTGAGCACCCCGATTACGAGGATGCAAACAGATATCTTTTCAGCATCATGCGTACCATGCACGGGAAGGCCGGTTTTACACCGGCTTGCGTTCATGACAAACCGGTAACATGCAGCACCCCTGTTTCACGGCGGGTATACCTTGATTTTTTAAAGCACATAAGCAATGCGCGGATTGTCGCCCTTGCCCTTGAGCGTACGTCCTACACATGGCATATAGGCAGGAAAGTCTACGATCCCGAAAAAATACGTGTCTTTATCGAGGCTGTCTGGAAAAGGGCACAGGCACTGTATGCCGGGAAAGGGCATGAATGTATACCTGAGGAGAAGATACTGCCGCTACTGAAGCTCGCTGCTGCGGTCAACCGTGACCTGCGTCTGTTAAAGCGAAATGCCGGTACGCCGCAGCAGGGCGAATTTTCTGCAAACCAACTCTTCGATAATTTAAAAGAACAAACGGCGGCATTTCTTTCTCTGTATTTCATGATCAGACGGAACAGTTTAACAGACGATGAAAGGAGGGTTACATGTACTTATACTTCGAAGCAACCGCAGTGCTCTATACGCTGACAGTCATTACGGTGCTTTTCCTGGTTGCAGGGATTCTTTCCTGTGCGGTTTTATTAAAAAAAGGTAAGGCAAAAAGTCTCCATCACGGGATTAACGTCGGAGAGATTATCAAAGCGTTTTTTATTGATGTTGTGCTGCAGCTTCAGATTCTGAAAATAAGCTTCGTTCGGTGGTTCATGCATATGTGCATTTTTATCGGATTTATGGGCCTGCTCGCGCAGACAACGGTGATGGCCTTTATGAGCCATTTTCTGCCGCAGGATTCACCCGTTGCCGGGACTTTTTTTGATGCCCAGGGTGGCACGGGAGCCCGTGTGCTTGATGTGTGGGGTGATGTGTTCGGGATTATGCTCCTGACCGGGCTGGCTGTCGCCGTCATACGCCGCTATGTCATAAAGACAAAACAGCTCGACACGATTGTAAAGGACACCATGTCGCTGTGCTTTCTGTCCGCAATTACCGTCACCGGATTTCTCTGCGAGGCATTCAGGCTCATGGACCCTCAGTATGCGGACGTAGCGGTCTATTCCTTTGCCGGAAATTTTCTCGCACATGTTCTCACGGCAATCGGTATCGGCGCCATGGATTATCACGCCTGGGTATGGT
>WJKA01000415.1 GCA_014729375.1 Chitinivibrionales bacterium | reverse complement strand
CGTTGCAACCGCACCCGACCCCTATGTTGCGCGGGATAAGATTATCCGGTTTAATCCTGATGTCATGACACTTGACATTGAAATGCCGCGCATGGACGGCCTTACATTTCTCCGGAAAATCATGCAGCATTATCCGGTTCCCACAATAATTGTAAGCTCGTTGACTCCGAAAGGGAGTGCAATGTCGCTTGAGGCGCTTGAACTGGGTGCGGTTGATGTTATTTCAAAACCCGGTGCAGCATATACGGTGGGCGATATATCACCGATACTCGTGGACCAGATCAGAGCTGCATCACGGGTAAATTTTGATACAATCAGGCAATTGCAGCAGGAAACCAGGTCAAAGCCGCCGAAAACACTCGCCCTGAAAAAAACGACAAATAAAATCATAGCAATCGGCGCCTCGACCGGCGGGACCGTGGCGATCGAAAATGTGTTGAGACAAATGCCGCGAAATGCTCCCGGTATTGTCATTGTCCAGCACATGCCTGAAAAATTTACAACATCTTTTGCCGAACGCCTGAACCAGACCTGCACTATTGAAGTGCGCGAAGCAAAAAACGGTGATTCTATCGTACCCGGCACAGCACTCATTGCTCCGGGTAATTATCACATGATTGTCAAGCGAAGCGGCGCCAGGTATTATGTCGAAATAAAAACCGGCGCTCCTGTTTTTCATCAACGACCCAGTGTTGAAGTCCTGTTCAATTCGGTAGCAAAGTTTGCAGGAGCAAATGCCGTGGGCGCAATCCTTACCGGAATGGGTGCTGATGGCGCAAATGGTTTAATGAACATGAAACAGGCCGGTGCATATACGATCGCTCAGGATGAAAAAACAAGCGTAGTCTGGGGCATGCCCGGCGAGGCCGTAAAAGCTGGCGCTGCTGAAAAAATACTCCCGCTTCAGAAAATCGCCGAACAATGCTTGCAAATGGCCCAGAGCGAGTGAGCGCACGGGGGAAGAACGAGCGCACCCCTGTCCCGATGAAAATCGGGAAACGCATGATGTCACGATTCGTAAGCCCCTTTCTCCACCCGGTCACGCCGAAGCTGCAAGCGAAGGCGGACACTACAATTCGTTCCAAAAACAGGGTAGAATGACGCGTTTACATGGTGGTATGTATCATATTAATACATCTGCACGAGACATATCTGCCCGCAACCAGCGCTGTAACTGATTGAATCCAGTCGAATAAGAACAGCCGGTACCCAGCAGCATGTGCCGGCGCTGCAAACCGTATCATCATAATACGGATATCCGGCTTTTTTTCGAGGTGCGTGTAGCTTTTTTGAGACAGCAATTGATGTATTCCGGTTATTGTATTCCTCCTGTACAGTATCTTTTGCCTGTATTGTGCCTTTTTCCGGACTGGTATGATATTTGTTTATTAGTATTAGTAATGTAACAATATTGCTTCTTCATGGTCCGGCAGGAGGACGCGGAAGGGAACACTGAATTTCGCTTTCCTGGAGTACCCTCAATTGATATCGATGGATTGATAATTGGTCAGCAAAAGGCATTTAACCATATTACCGGGGAGCAGATATGACAACTGCTTGTAAAGATAGAATTTCATGCACCATTTCTGAAGATGCAATGATTGCGCGGCTCAGTATTGAAGAGCCGGGTGAAGAACCTGCACCAATTACTGTCCAGGATGTAATACATGAGCTCGAACATGCAGGAATTGTATATGGTATTGATGAAGAAATCATAAAAATTAGCGTTGATTTTTACAATGAATATGGACAGGGAGAAAGTGAAGCCGTTGTTGCCAGAGGCGTCAGGCCCGTTGATGGTCGGGATGGGCGGATTGAATGCCTGCTTGACGTGAACAAGCCGGTAGTAACACACCGGAAAGACGGAAAAATACTGCACCGCCAGAAAGACACAATGCCTTCTGTAAAAAAAGGCCGCCCTCTTTTCCGGCGAGTGCCGCCGACCAGGGCTGTTGACGGCAAAACCGTTACGGGAATTACTCTCTCTGCATCACGGGGTACATGGCGGCAATTACCGAAAATAACCAATACAGAGGCCCTAAATGATGATCCCAATACCCTGGTTTCTTCCATCGACGGCTGTGCAATTAAAAAAAATGATTCTGTCAAGATATTGCCATACCGTGAAATCCGGGGAGATGTTAATGAACAAACAGGCAGTATTGTTTTTGACGGAGCAGTAAAAGTAATGGGGGATGTTAAGTCCGGATATTCAGTCGATGCCAGAGGATGCGTTTTTATTTATGGAAATGTTGAAGATGCGCATATCAAATCGGAAGGTGATGTAATTATTAAAGGCGGATTCAATGGGACCGGGAAAGGAAAAATCGAATGCAGCGGCGATGTGGAAGTCGGGTATGTGCATAAGCAGCATATTACCGCAATGGGTGCAGTGAGAATTTTGTATGAGTCGATTGATGCGTCTCTTTATTCACGGAAAAAAATACATGTTACTGCGGGTGAAGGAACACTGTCCGGGGGGAAAACGTATGCTTTAAAGGGAATCGAATGCCTTGTTCTGGGATCGGAGAGCGAAACAAAAACCGAAGTTTCGATTGGCTTGAGTCCGGCAATACGGAAAAAACTTGAGAATTTCAATACAAAAATATCTGAGCTTGGCACCAAACGCAATTATTATGCAAAACAACTGGAGCAAATTGAGAGGAGCAAGAAAAAAAGCAAAGAGCTCTTTGAGAAGCTGATCGACAAGATGGAAAAAATTATGGAAGCGAAAATGGGTATAGACATGGAGTATGATGAAATAGTTAAAAAGAAAAACATTTTTGCAAAGCAATTTTCCATTGATGAACCTCCTGTCCTCAAAGTCGCCGGGAAATGCTGTGCCGGGGTTGTGCTGTCGTTCAGCGGGTTTAATCGTATTATTGAAGAAAAAGTTGAAAAAAGGGAATTCTATCTGGATAAAGGAAAAATTGCCGACAGAGTAATTACCGCTGAGTAGAAATCATTCGATTAATAAACCGGTTGTGGTCCCGGGCATGAGCAGGATAAAATATAAAAAAATTCGTATCCGCCTGCAACCGGAAAGGGATTTGTGCAGGCACATTCAAAACAGAATGATATGAAGTCCTGCGCAATCGCACCAACAGGCATACCAATACCGGAAAAAATACTATATTCAGACAAATTCTGTCCTTGAAATGGTATACTGGAAACATATGAAACAACGGACAGTAAACACGAACATTTCAGAAGTACGGTTTGGTGAGGACAAGATAATTCGCGGGACCATTACCAGGCACGGTAGTACAATAACTCTGGAAGAATCCCGCCGGTTCTTTGAGGCTGCTGTCAGGGTGAGCAGGGGAATGCGCTGTCCGTGTATTGCTGATATCCGCAACGCCGGCTGGATTACCAGTGAGGCGAGAAGGTTTCTTTCCGGCAGTGAGATGTCGCAGGCGATATCTTCCTGTGCAATGATCGTCGACAATACAGCCAGCCGCATAATCGGCAGCTTTTTTATGTCATTTTTCAAACCACCGTTTCCTGTGGAGATTTTTACCGGAGAACAGGACGCACTATCCTGGATCAACCGGGAACACGGGGGCTGGGGGAAGGGGTGGAAACTCCGCGAAGAGTGGCCCTCAGTGATACTTGTCGCAACAGCCTGGATGCTTTTTATCGGCATATACTGCCTGCTGCACGACCGGGTCGGCGGAGGATTCACTGCATTGGCGGTCGTTCCGGTAACGCTCGCCGCATGGTTCTGGGGTTTTGGTGCAGGAATCGCATCGGGTTTCATCAGCTTTTTTGTCAACACAGCGCTTCTTAACTATTCAGGTACCGGCGGCTGGGATGCACTTGTGCAAAACAGAGGATTACCCGGCATTGCCGCCTTATTTATTATCGCAGTTATTGTGGCATATTTACGTAGTTTACGCACGAAACTTATCCGGGAACTCGAACGACGGCGCGACGCGGAACATGCCATCAAGGAATCGGAAGAAAATTTTCGACGGGCATTTGAAAGCTCCAGTGAGGGACTTCATCTGGTAAGCATGGAGGACGGCCGGTTCATTGCCGTAAACCCGTCAATGTGCCGCATGCTGGGCTATTCAGAACAGGAATTATTGAATAGAGGCCCCGCGGACCTGTGCGCGCCTGAAGATCAGCACAAACAGCAGAAAGCGCTTTCCATATTGCAGACAGGGGGGGAAATTGAAAATCATGAAGGGGTCAGGCTGAAAAAAGACGGTTCCCGCATGCATGCACTGATATCTGCGCAGAACTTTCTATGGCATGGGAAAAATGTGGTTTACGGCGCAATGCGTGATATTACGTCCATTAAAGAAATACAGAAAAAGCTCCAACAGAAAAACAAAGAGATAATTGAAATCACCAATATAGTCACCCATGATT
>WJKA01000034.1 GCA_014729375.1 Chitinivibrionales bacterium | reverse complement strand
CCAACAACCTTTGCCTGTGGTTTTCTAACCGTGCAGCAAATACTCTATTTTTTTTTCGCTACTCATTTTCCCTGTCGGATAGTGCTTCCGTTTCCCGGGATTCTGTATCATTTTTTTCCTCCCGGTTTTCATCGTCGTCGCTTCCCGCCGCGGACAGGTCCGCTGCAGCGGGAGCATGTCCACCGGATTCATTGTCCGTCACCGGCGTTTCTTTTTCTTCAGCAGAAGCCTCATCATGTCCGGCTTCAGCATCAGGTTGCGATTCGGATGAAGATTTCTGGTCCTCATCATCCATTTCCGGTGTTTCTGGCGGAGTCTCCGCATCCTGCTGTCCGGCCTCCGGCGCGGCGGTATCCAGCTCCGATGATGTATCATCCACCTGGGTCTCCCCTGCTTGCGCCGGGGCCTCTGGGACCGCTTCACCCGTTTCCTCCGGCTCTGCAACGTCTTCCTTCAGCGCTGCTTCACGCTCTTCCTCGCTCATTGCAGCATATTCTTCATCGCCGTATACATCAATTTCTTTATCGATAATGCGTGATGCCAGCCTGATATTCTGGCCTTCTTTTCCAATTGCCTGTGCAAGGTCTTCTTCTTTGATAATTATTACAACTTTATTATCGCCGACTTCAAATACACGTTTGACTTCTGAAGGAGAGAATACGCGACGGACCATCAATGACGGTTCGCTGGTCCAGTTAATAATATCGATCCGTTCGTTGGAGAGTTCCCGGACGATTGCCTGAACGCGATTTCCCCGCATTCCCACGCACGCGCCGACCGGGTCGACCCGCTCGTCTGAGGTCGCTACCACGATTTTTGACCGGTGTCCCGGATCTCTGGCGACTTTGACAATGCGCACGGTCTTATCGAATATTTCGGGCACTTCCAGTTCGAAAAGACGGGCGAGAAAGTCGGGGCAGGTACGGGATATAATTATCTGCGGCCCCTTTGAATTGACCTTTACTTCGGTGATACACGCGCGGATCGTGTCTCCCTGACGGAACCGTTCTTTACGAATCTGCTCCCGGTATGGCAGCAGGGCCTCGGTGCGGCCGAGGTTTACCAGAATATTGCCTTTGTCTATTTGCTGTACTGTCCCGGTAATAAGCTCGCCGATCCGGTCGGAGTAATCCTGGAATATCTTGTCACGCTCCGCGTCCCTGACCCGCTGGACAACAACCTGTTTGGCCGTTTGAATAGCTGTCCGGCCGAACATTTCGATATCAAGGTCTTCAATCAGCTCATCGCCGACTTCAAGTTCCGAATCGATTGCCTTGGCCTCTTCAAAGCCGATTTCCTTTTCCGGGTCGGTAACCTCCTCGACAACTGTCCGGCGACCGTATACTTCAATGCCCCCTGTTTCCTTGTCTATGATAACCTCGACATTGATCGGTGTTCCCAGATATCGTTTTGCCGCGCTTGCAAGCGCTTCTTTCAGTGATTCAAGAACCAGGTCCTGGGGAATGCTTTTTTCTTTAATCAGGCCTCCTATTGCTGAAGCAATATCCAGTTCCTTGGCAAGTTCTCCTTTTGTTTTTCGTTTCATAGTAATCACCTTGTATACGTTATTTGAATTCAAGTTCTATTTTTGCCGATTGTACCTGTGAAAATGGAATTTCGATTTCCTTGTCATTCAGAAGAATCCGGACTCCGGCATCTGTTGCAGCACGTATTATGCCGCGCACACTTTTTTTGTTTTCAACTATTTCGTGCAGGGACAGTCGGACTCTACGGCCGGTGTTTCTTGCATAATCCTTTGGTGTTTTCAATGGGCGGTCGATTCCCGGCGAAGAGACTTCGAGGGTATAGGGCCGCTGATTGAAAACATTTTCGACGTCAAGAAACAACGAAAGCTCCCTGCTGACACGTTCGCAATCGTCTATTGTAACGCCGTGCGGACTGTCGATATATATTCTGATCAGTTTTTTCGGTCCGGCCGGCACGGTTTTCAGATCGAAAAGCTCGAAGCCGAGTTCGGGGAGTTTTTCCGCGATCAGCGTATGTATGTGTCCGGTATCGCTTTCCATAAATGTGCCTGCTGAAAAAAAATTTGACGTAATAACAAAAAACGGGCTTCCGCCCGCGCACGATGCATACCAGAGTAACAGGATAAAATACTTAATTATACACCATCTCGACAAGTACAAAACAAATTCTTTGATATTTCAGGTGCCGACATTTCAGGCTATTTTGATTTCTCAGCTTTTTCCCGGAGCCATTTCAGGGCCTGCTCCCGGTCGGTTATGTATTCTTCAAGCTGCAGATCATACGCTTCTTTGAGGATTTTGCCGAAAACCGGTCCGGGCGTCAGACCCGCCTCGATCAAGTCGGCGCCGCGAAGAAGCGGTTCCGGCTTGATCATTTCGGCGGTAAACACCTTTTTCTTTTCCTGCAAAAAATGATAATTTTCCAGGTCGCCGTGACTGGCGATACAATCTGCCTTGTGAAGCAGCATTTCATCGTCGAAGGTCGGGCGGGCGAGGAATTTTTTAAGTGTCGAGAGCCTCATTTTCTGCACATTCATGAAATTCATGTGATTGTCGATACATGCACAGACACAATCGATGAGCGAGCCGGAGGCTTTGAGTCGTTTGAGCGCCCGGCGAGCCATGTCCGCACCGAGACGATGATGATTGTTGAAACGTATTCTGTCAAGGTGCTGCAGTGTTCCCGGTTTGCCTATGTCGTGCAGCAAAACACTCCAGGCCGCGCATTGACCGGGATTTTCCAGCAATGAAAGCGCTTTAACCGTATGAGCAAACACATCGCCCTCCGGATGAAATTCTTCAGGCTGCGGGACACCACGCAATGCCTCCACCTCAGGAAGGACAAGTGCAAGAAGGCCGGATTCGTGTAAAAGAGTGATCGCCGAATCAGGCTTCGGGCCCCGGAGCAATTTGTCAAGCTCCTGAAATATTCTCTCCGGAGCTATCGACCGGATTCCATTCCTGGAAGCACACATCGCATTCCAGGTTTTTTTCTCGATAGTATAGGAAAATCTGGCGGCAAACCGTATGGCCCGCAACAGCCGGAGATAATCTTCGCAGAACCGCTCAGCAGGATTGCCGATCGCGCGAATAATACCTTTTTCCAGGTCTGCTTTTCCTGAAACATAATCGAGCAGCTCGCGCTTTTCGGGGTCAAAGAAAAGCCCGTTGATCGTAAAATCGCGACGCATGGCATCTGTTTGCTCATCGACAAATTCGATTTTCTCCGGATGGCGACCGTCACGAGTGCCGATATCTGAGCGAAAAGTCGCAACTTCAAATGCAATGTTTTTTTTCCTGACAATCATCACACCGAAGTGTTCACCGACCCGGGCGACATCAGGGAAAACCCGGGATATTTCCTCAGGACGGGCATTGGTGGCAATGTCGATATCACCCGAATACGCAGTTCCAAGTATCATGTCCCGGACATAGCCACCTGCGTACAGCGCACGGTAGCCCTTTTTGCAGAGAGTATCGACTATTTCTTTCGCCAGGCGCTCTTTTTCATTTTTTTTATTCATATTACCATTAAAGATATTTATATTTATGATACTGCATAATTCAGAGTACCGGCAGCTAATATACATTGCAGGAAGCCGGGTTTTTGCAAGGCGGAAACAATTGCGATTATTAAAATGCAGTGATATTATTGACAGTAACTTATGTAATAAAGCATCTTTTATGCTAACAAAATTACACTATTCCTTATTAAAAGGAAAGTATTCACTTATTTATTTGTGGAGGCCTATGATGCATAAAGTATTTCATTTAGTCATCGGCTTAAGCGTTTTGACTTTGCTTGTTTCGTGCACGACCGGCTCGCTTGAGTCACGCGGGAACAAGGCATATAATAAATCAAAAAACGCTGTTGGTGATGAGAAACGCAGGCTTGAAAAGGAAGCGTATACTTATTACTGGAAAGCGGTTAAAAAGCATGACAATTACGGTTCAGTGAAAACCAGCCTCAGAAACCGGTTCATTGAAACAACGCTGATACGGGGCAACCTGATTTTGTCTGAAGCAACCTCCACAATGGATGCGCTTGATCTTTTTGTTCAGGATGTCGACTCTCTCATGTCGCCCGATGTCAAGCCGGAGCTGAAGCAGAAGTACGCGGAGTTTCTATCTGCTCTTGCAGACTCAAGTCATGCCCGGGGCAAGATTTATCTCACGACCTTGTGGCTGGATAAAGCGATTGAAATTGCAGGGGACCCGTCGAAATTCAAGGAACAGAAAAAAACCACAATCAAAAATTTTGTTAACGGCAAATATGAACTTGCACAAATGCAGTATGATGCCGGTATTGAAGACAAAGAGTCGACCGAGGAGCTTATCCGGGCCGAATTTAATGCAAAACTGGCGCTTCATTTTGATCCGGATAATGAGGAACTTCAGGAGCTGTATTCGAAGATACTCCAGAAAAATGCCGGGACTTATTCTGCCTACGATGCGGTTATTGAAGAAAAGCCGGATACGAATATTTATAATAAAATTAACGAGTATGATGTTTTGCTGGCATGCCCGATGGTTAAGAAACGGGGCGGCGGGGTGACAATCAAGGCAAGCATTTATAATTATTCCTACAACCCGCTTCGATTATGGCCAAAGAATTTTTTCATTGAAGATTCAAACGGAAAACGGTATCAGGCGCGGAAAAATTCAAAAATCGACAAAGAAATACTTGATCAGGAACATGAATGTAAAGACATGATTCTCTATTTTTCCGCACCGTCGGGAAAAGTCAAAAAACTGGTTTACGAATATAAAACAGAATTCGGGAAGCATTATTCCGAGAAAGTGTTTTTCTAGCCGCTGCTCATCGACAGGAAAAAAAATCCCCGCCGTTTTTCAGACGGTGGGGTTTTTTATTGTAGTGCAGGATATCAGAAAAACTCGACACTGTCCACGACAAGTAATGATTTTTTAAAATCCGGTTTCCCGCTTCCGGAAACAGCTCCTGTATGCCGTTCTGCGGACCGCGCCGGCGCCGAAGCGTTCTCATTGGTTTCTTCAGCCGTGTCCCCCACAGTGGGTTCCATTTCGTTTTTTATCAAGGCTATTTTATCGGAAATAAATTCGAGTTCGGGAAAATCGGCCTGGAGCTTCTGATATTCCTGTATTGCTTTGTCGTATTCGCCTTTTTGCAGATAAATGTCTGCTGCAATGGTGTACGATGATATTGCGCGGCTTCCGGATGACTGGACATTTCGCAGAATTTCAAGTGCATGGTCGTCTTTGCCGGCAAACAGTGCGCCGAGCGAGCGCGTAATCCGAACCGTATGATCAATCTCCTGCCTCGTCGAGTCTATTGAGTTCCGGACCGCCGCAAGCGAATGCTCCATGCGTTCCGCAGCAGTATTCATTTCCCACGAAAAAATTATTATGACCGAAATAGTTATTACCAGTGCAACGATACTGACTGTCAGGGCCGCATAGCTTATACGGGGAGACACGGTTGATGATTGCAAAAGGCGTTTTGCAACTTTGTTCGATTCGATTTTGTTGAGCTGCACAACTGCATATCCGCATTCCTGAGAGTCCGGAAATTTGTCGATAAGTTCGCGGTACATAGCACAGGCTTCAGCTATTTTATATTCCTGATAATGAAGTTTATACGCCTTTTCGTACAGCTCAAGAGGCGTATCCGCTCTTGATGAGTTTTCCATAAATTACCTCCGGAAGCGTGTTGAAACACACACCACAACCAATGTAATGACAAGATAGGAATATACTAATTGCGTCACGGATTACAAGCACAAAACGTGCGGCACATATTATTCCGGTCCGGGGAGATCTAATCCCGCAAGCCGTACTTCAGGCTCGAGCGTTATCGCATATCGCTCATGCACTTTCCTGCGGACCATTTTTATAAGATACAGAATGTCATGTGCGGTTGCCCCACCGCGGTTAAGGATAAAACCGCCGTGCTTGTCCGAAATCATTGCATTTCCGTACCGGTATCCTTTTAACCCAAGGTCTTCAACAAGCTTTCCCACATAGTAGCCGGGTGGCCGCTTGAAAACACTGCCGCACGACGGCAAATCCAGTGGCTGCGCGGCACATCGTTTGCGAATTTGCGCAAGCCGTGTTTCTTTTAATTGTTCCGAATCGGACAAGGCAAGTTTCAGGCGGCAGCCGATAATTGTTTTGCCCTGGAGTTCGGGCGCGGCACGATAACTAAAAGAAATTGCATCTTGGGGAACAGTCGCAACGGTACCGTTGCTATCAAGAATCGAGACGCTTTCGACAACGGCCCCGATTTCGTGTTTGTCAACACCGGCGTTCATAATCAGCGCACCACCTGCCGTTCCGGGAATCCCGGAAAGATATTCGACGCCTTGCAGGCCGTTTTTTTCGCAGAACATGATCAGGTTTTGCAGCAAAACACCGGCCTCGACATCGACGAAAACCCCCCGGCGCACCATCGAAGTAAGGGAACGGGATACGGTAAGCACAACACCCCGGAACCCCCTGTCGGCAACCAGGACATTTGCACCGGTGCCGATAAAAAAATACGGAATGCCGTGGTCCGCGCAGAATTGAACGGTTGCTGCCAATTCATCGATTGTCTCAGGGAGTGCAAAAATATCGGCCGGCCCGCCCACCATGTACGACGT
>WJKA01000414.1 GCA_014729375.1 Chitinivibrionales bacterium | reverse complement strand
TCCTTATATGCGGCCAGATAATCTTTGATATACCCGACAAGACTGGCGTGTTCCTGTGTAATTACATCAGGCATGCATCGTGAAATACTCGAAAGAACATCAATAGCAGGATACTGGTTCCTGTTTGCCAATTGACGGGACAACAAAATATGGCCGTCAAGGATACTCCGCGCCGCGTCCGAGACCGGTTCATCCATATCATCGGCTTCAACAAGCACGGTGAACATACCGGTAATTGTTCCTTTATCGGACGTACCTGCCCGCTCGAGCAATTTCGGCAGGAGGGCAAACACCGACGGCGTATAGCCTCTGGTAGCTGGTGGTTCTCCGACTGCAAGACCTATTTCGCGTTGTGCGGTGGCGAGACGGGTCAACGAATCGATTAAAAAGAGAACATCTTTTCCCATGTCCCGGAAATATTCTGCAATAGTGGCCGCAACAATAGCGCCTTTGAGACGGATCAGCGCGGGCTGTTCCGAGGTTGCGACCACCAGCACCGAGCGTTTCAACCCCTCCTCGCCGAGATCGCGCTCGATAAATTCCCTGACTTCTCTGCCCCGCTCTCCGACCAGAGCAATGACATTAATATCGGACCTGCAGTTTTGTGCCAGCATGCCGAGCATAACGCTTTTACCCACACCGCTTGCGGAAAAAATCCCGATACGCTGGCCTTTGCCGACAGTTGTAAAGGTGTCGATCGCCTTGATGCCTGTTTCAAACTGTTCGGTAATACGCTTTCTGACAAGCGGATTGGGTGCGGTCGAAAAGACCGGGCGATACTGTTCCGGTTTCAACGGGCCCCGTCCATCCATCGGTTCCCCAAGTCCGTCAAGAACTCTTCCCAGAAGATGCGGCCCGACCCCTACCATGTGCGGCCGCTTGGTACTGACCACGCTCAATCCGGGATGAATGCCTTCAACAGGACCGAGCGGCATAAGCAGCGTGCGGTTCTTTCGAAATCCGACTACCTCGGCATGACCGACCTGTCGGCCGTTGCTTTCAAGAACACAGACATCGCCTATCGACGCGGCGGGCCCCGACGATTCGATCAGCAGTCCGATTACTTCTGTTACCTTGCCGTGAACACGGACCGGTTCGGCATTATTGATCGCACTGAAATAGGGCTTGAACAGCAGTTCGGTATTCATGGGAGAAATCTGATTGGAAAATTATTTTTCATCTTCAGCTTCACTGGTTTTATCCGGCCGCGCGGGCTGATTATCAGAAGCGTGGATATTTTCCCATACCCTTTCCACAAGATCGGTTACTTCTTCAAATTGTATTCCAAGACGCGCATCGGCAATTCCGGAATTAGACTCAACAATGCACCCGCCTTTATCAACCTGCTCGTCGGGAACGATCTCAATATTGCCGGTCCGCTCGGAAATCGGCATCCAGAAATCTTTATTTCCGGTTACAGTCTCGAGATCGTCAGCGGCCACCCTGATAATCAGCCTTTCTTTGTCGGCAATATACGAAAGCGCCTTTTTTATAACCGACAAAACAATTTCTGGACTGGCTTTCAGTTCGGCATGAATTACTTTTTTTGCCAGTTCAAAAACCAGCTTGAGCAGGACATGGTGAGCATTGGCACAAATCTCTTTTTTTGAATGTTCAAGATTTTCAAACATGCTTTGAATACGCTGCTCAATGGTTTGCAAATGTTTTCCATACTCTTCCCGGGCAGTTTTTTCACCCTCGGTTTTTCCCTTTTTTCCACCTTCCTGAAGCCCTCTCTGATAGGATTCCCGTACAGACTCCTCTGCTTTCTTCCTGGTCTCCCCGAGTTTTCGCTGCAGCAGGCCGATCTGTTTTTCAAGTTCAATTACCCGTTTTTCATTTTCGTCAAATACAGGCTTGCTTTTACCCTCAACGTAGAATGAGTCATAAGCGACTTCACGAAAGGCGAAATCGTTTCCCTGCTCTTTTTTTGTTTTCAGGATTTTGCGCAATCCCACTACCGCGGGGTCTTTTGTATCAAGAAGCTGATTAATAAGGTTGGTAACGTCCTGTTGTGAGAGATCCTGTCCGGCCATGAAACCACCTTCCTAAACAATGACCTCTTCTTCACCGCCGCGACCGCTGATAATAATTTCACCGTCTTCTTCAAGACGTCTGATTACATCGACAATACGCTGCTGTACGTCTTCAACATCTTTAAGCCTTACCGGTCCCATATATTCCATTTCTTCCCTGATCATCTCTGAGGCCCGGGAGGACATATTTCTGAAGAATTTTTCCTGTAGTTCTTCTGAGGCCCCTTTCAATGCCATGGACAGCTCTTTTGTGTCCACTTCTTTAAGCACGCGCTGCATCGAGCGGTCGTCAAGCAGCATGACATCTTCAAAAACAAACATCAGATTCTTGATTTCAGTGGCCAGTTCGGGGTTTTCCCGTTCGAGATTGCCCAGAATATTCTTTTCTGCGCCGCGGTCGACGCTGTTGAGCATTTCGGCAACAGCTTTGACACCACCAACCCGCGAGACATCACCGCCAAACAATGATTTCACCTGATCGGCCAGGACCGTTTCAACCTGGGTCAGGGTATCGGGAGAAATAGACTCCATAGTTGCAATGCGGGTTGCGACGTCTACCTGAAGTTCCTGGGGGAGTGCGGACACGACCGCGGCCGCGTTGGGGGCTTCCATGTGAGCGAGCAGCAGTGCGATTGTCTGGGGATGCTCTTTCTGGATAAAGTTAACCAGTTGTTTGGGCTCCACGTTTTCGAGTAGATTGAACCCGGTTGTCCGGATTGTCTGCTGGACTTTTTCGAGTATTTCCGCTGCCCGCCGCGGGCCCAGTGCAGATTCAAGAATTTCCTTTGCATAATCGATACCGCCCTGAGAAATATATTGCTGGGCCATGGCAAGGTTGTGAAACTCTTCCAGAACGGCCTCACGGACCTCATTGGGGATATTATCCAGGCGAGCGATCTCGGTGGAGAGGACCTCAACATCATGCTCATCGAGGTTCTTGAAAATCTGGGATGACGCCTCTGAACCGAGGGCCACCATTACAATTGCGGCCTTTCTCGGCCCGGAAAGATTTGCAGTAGCCGCGGGCGCGGGGCTTTTTTCCGAACTGCTGTATTTGTCTTTATAAAATCCTTCAGCCATACCTCTGTTCTTCCATGAAAAAACAAGCAGTTATATTTTTATATTATACTTTAATGATTCCCCTGCTGTGTAGCCTTATTACGAAAAATCCATAATGCTATTCATGCACCACACGTTCTATAAGCGCGGCGCACCGGGCTGCTCCCGCAACCATTGCTGGATTATCGAAGCAATATTGGTCGGCTCTTCCCTTGTCAACATTTCAACCCGTTCCAGAAGTTCGGAGCTTTTTTTCAGGTCCTCGGGAACTTCTTCGGTAACCGGTTCGGGAAGACCGAGAGTTTCGACCGACGGCACCGGCGGATTCATTGCTTCAGCAAGTGTTTTCGCCATGGAGCGCAGGAAAAAGAGGAACAGTATGCCGATTATGAAGAACATGCCGATTTTGACATACCGGATTATGCGCTCCCGCATTTCCTCCTTGCGCATCTCCTCCTGCTGCCGCCGGAGATATTCGTTGTCAAACTTGATGTTGGTCACAACGATCTCGTCTCCGCGGGTCAGATCATACCCGACGGTATTCTTGACAATATCCTCAACCGCAGCAATTTCCTCAGCACGGCGCGGAACATACGTTTCCGCGCCGTCATCACCGGTCTCATATTTACCGTCAACGGCAACCGAGATGGTAAGGCGTTTGACATTGCCGACTTCGGTAACAACATGCTCAATCGTCTTGTCAATCTCATAATTGGTAAGGGATCGTTCCCGCTGATGGTCGCCGTCGGGTGCGTTCTTGGTATTCTCGTCGTTGCGCTCCTCAGACCGCACGACCCTGCTTTCCGGATCATATTGTTCGAGGGTTTTTTCAACGCGATCGAAATCGAGATCGACCGCTACCTGTGCCTTTGCTTTTCCGGGCCCGAGAACACTGATCAGCATCTTCTCGGTTTTGTTTTCGAGATACCGTTCAACTTTCTGCTGGAGTTCGAGATTTCTCGACGATGCCAGTGCAGTTTCATCCGCACCAAACGGATCCGACAAAAGCCGCCCTTCATAATCGATAATTGAAATATGCTCGGGCTCAAGCCCTTTAACACTCGAGGCCACCAGAAAAGCGATCCCACGCACCTGTCGCTTCTCCATTTTCCCGCCCGGTCTTGTTTTAATTACTACCGATGCCTTGGCTTCTTTCTGCTGATCAAGAAAAATTGTGGGCTCCGGAACAACAATATGAACCCGCGCTGTCTTCACTTCCTCCAATCCTTCAATTGTCCGCTGAAGTTCTCCTTCAAGGGCGCGCTTGGCATTGAGCTTCTGTGCAAAATCGGTCATCGCAAGGTTGGTCTTGTCAAATAATTCATAACCGACACCATGCGACCTGGGAAGACCTTCCCGTGCAAGCGCCATGCGAACCTCATGCACATTTTTATGCTCCACCATTATTGTCTTCCCGTTATCTTCTATCTTGTATTTATATCCGTTCTCCTTGAGCACGTCGGTAATCGCAGTCGCTTCCTCTATATGGAGGTCGGAATACAGGGTCTGATATCCAGACATTGAGGGTTTTCCCTGCGACCAGATCAGCAGGCCTGCAAGACCAATGATTGTAAATGCAATCAACGAGCTTGTTATTACTTTTTGCTGGAGAGTCAGCTTCTGCCAGATTGCCGTAAGCTGTGAAATGAGTTGCTTGAAAAATTCAGCCATGCGCTTCCCCTTGACCTCTGAGTTTTTAAATGGAGTACCAAAGAACTGGATTTTTGGAGTAATGGATGTGCAATTGCCCCATTACTCCAGTACTCCAACATTCTACTACTCCAGATATCTTACAATCTCATTCTCATCAATTCCTGGTATGCATCCATAACCTTATTCCGTATTTCCATCATGGTATTAAACGCTACGTTGGCCTCCTGCACTGCAGTCATAACCTGATGAACGTCGGTGATTTCTCCCGCGACCATTTTTTCGATGGATTTATCTGCTTTGACCTGCATATCGTTAACATCTTTCATGACCCCTTTGAGTGTATCCTTGAAAGATGGAACATCCCCGGACGGTGGCTGAAGTTTCGAGGGTTTCCCCGCGTGCTTGCCGCCTTCAACAGGACCAATCGGGTTTATTTGAGCCATGGCGCCTCCCGGTATTTTTATTCAGTTACATCCTGTTTTATATTATCGAACGTTTGCACAATTTCCTCAACAATAATTTCGCTGTAGCGTCATAGTACCAGAATCAAGCATATGCATCAAAGTTTCCTCCGAGGATTTTCGACCGCACGGTCGCAGGAGTTTTCATACCGTACGTAACCGCTTTCTGCGGTTGTGTTGGACCATGTGCAGCCAGTTCACCGCTTAGTCGCTTGAGCGCAGATTGAAGTTGCGTCTGAGGGTTTTGCCGGACACCGGACAATCCCGGGTTTCGTGCTTTTGCTGCATGAGCAAGCTCCATGAAACGCGCCCACTGATCCGAATTCCCCTGTACCGACTGTACACTCACCGGCTATCCTCCATGCTTATAATTGTGATGCCTGCTGCAACATGGATTTCATCGCATTAAATGCCGTCACATTCGCTTCATATGCACGCGTTGCCGCTATCATATCAGTCATTTCTTCAATGGTATTCACATTCGGCATCGCAACATAGCCCTGCTCATCCGCATCCGGATGCGAAGGATCATATACCATTTTCGGCGGACGGCTGTCTTCTCTGATCTCGGCAACCTCTACGCCATTGCCGAAAAACCGCTCATCACGCGGGAAATTTTTTGCCGGGATCGGCAGATGATTTTCTTTCGTTGCATTCCCGTTCAACGCAACCTTTTTATTTATCATACGCACATCCCGGGTATCGGTCCCGGATTCAAATACAACATACTGGCGCCGGTACGGCCCGCCCTTTGCAGTTCGCGTCGTTTCGACATTTGCCAGGTTTGACGATATCACATTCTGACGAACTCTCTGGGCCCGCAGGCCTGAAGCACTGATTTTTAATCCTGAAAATATTCCACTCAGCATTGACATTTTATCTCCTTACCGGATCGGGACACTCTTTGCCTGGACCGCAGAATCAAGTTTTCGTAGCGCCCCCCTTGCAAACCGGATTCCGTAATTATAGAGTATCTGATTTTCTGCAAGCTTTGCCATTTCTGAATCTATATCAACATTATTTACTCCGCCCGGAAGAGTAGGATCTACCGGGCGCTCAACAAGCGGATTTACCCTGGAAATATCTTTTCGGCCTATTGCCAGATGTTGTGAATCGGTTGTTGTGCCCTTCAACCTGGTCTTATCCAGCGCGGTACGAAGGTGCTCTTCAAAACTGACCTCAAGACGCTTGAAACCCGGCGTTGTGGCATTGGCAATATTATTTGAAATTACCCGTGCCCGAAGCATGCCTGCATCAAGGCTTTTCAGCACTGAAGGATACGATGTTTTATTAAGGATACCTTTAATCATGCAATCCACCTCGAATGTGTCAAAATTCAGGACATGGTATTCGGGCTGAAATAAGAGCAATTTGAGTGCCAATTATAGCATTGAACAGCCCGAAACAGAACCAACTTTAACTAAACACCATAACCAACTTAAAACAAAAGAGTTAAACAGCAAGGGCAGCCGTGAACATGTTTTTTATTTTTTTTTGCTCAAGTTTCTGAAGGATTTGCCGATATATGGAGGAACCATTTTGCCTAGCTAATGAGGAATATTTTGCAGGTTTTTTCGTAAACTGGAAATGATCCGTGCAGGAGCATTTCTCCCGCACGGACTCGGAGTTATTTTTTTCCTGAAAGCCGGCTATTTCCGGTAAAATTTCTTCAGATATTCATAGGTCATGAATTTATCTTTTTTACCATCGGTATACGTTGAATCGTACGTAGGTGCCTCAAACAATTCCCAGACCATTTTTCCGTTCTTTTTCTTGTAATTCCAGTATTTCTGCCTGGGGCATTTTTCGCGGGTAACGTACATATAAACGGTATCGCCTTTAAGATCATATGTTCCGTAGGAAATAAATTTCCAGTCTTCTTTCAGCACCTGTGAGCTTTGCCCTTTTTTCTGCTCTACTCCGGTAAAGCCGCCGTCTTTTTTATACGTATATGTTTCTCTTCGTATCGCATTTCCCTCTCTGTCCGTGCGCTTCCAGGTACCGATCAGCCGCGGCTTGATTTTGTGCGCTGTTTTTTCATCTTCCAGAAGCCCCGGCATTAGTGTGTCAAGCTTATCGCATTCCCATTTTGCCTGCAACAGCCAGTTTTTCGATGTAAAAGAATCGATTTTTGCTACGTGTTCCTCAAAAACCTCGAGCTGCATGCCGGTCAAATTCTTCTTTTTTTCCTGATATTCCTTTTGTTTGTTTTCAACAACCGGTTTAAGCTCTGTCATGGTTTTTGCATACCACTCTTCGGCTTTTTCAAGTATGGTAATCATTGAATCATAATGATTACCTGCTCCGGTGGTATTTCCCAGTTTGTTTTGCGTTCGTGCCTGATAGATATGGACTTTCGCTTTGGACAAGATACTGTCTGGCACGCCCTTCTCCACCAGGGCTGCAACCCTGTTTTCACCTTCAACAAGCTTCTTCTCGCTGGGACCGCATCCCGTTAAAAGCAACCCGGCTGCCAGAAAAAATGCTGCAACCGCACAACCGCCGCTTAAGCGTTTCATCGAAAACCTCCTTTGAATAGTAATCCCATCCCGGCCTTCCTATAAATAAACTAATGCCTAAACCGAATGACAGTCAAGAAATATCCGATGTTATTTTTCCGAGCTTCGTAACAATGACGGCTCGTGCCGGGTAACATATTGCGTATTTTTCACTACAATCCGCCTGTAATGGAGCCACTCTGTGCAGGAGGCGCGCCGAATCCAGGCAGCAATGCAGCACGATGAGCTGGTACTTTTCTGTTTCCGCTTGCCCGGATATTTCTTATGCGGATATTACAGGTATTATTTTTATTAAAGCGTTTCATAAATATCCTGCCGGAATTTTTGAGCGACCGTACGTATTTTGCATTACATCCGGGAGAAGTATGAACTCACACTCCCCTTCTCAACGCACCTTTTATTTCGGGCCCCTCCCTGTTGTGCTGTTTTTGGGAGCGTGTTTCATACTGATTTATTTTGTAATAAACCCTGCTCTTGTTTACCACTGGTGGCACGGATTCAATCTGGATTTCACCCGGTCACTCTCTTCGTTTCTCAGCTCGCTTGCAGCTCCCGGAGGGTTTGTCGATTACTCTTCTTCTCTGTTGCTGCTTTCATGCCTGTCCCGTTTCCAGGGATCGCTGGTCTGTACCGGTATTGCATTCCTGATGTATCCGGCAACTGCCATGCTTTTTGACAAAACACGCCCGGGCCTTCATTCTGTCATAGCACTTATTCCGTCAACAGCATTTCTTCTTGTACTGTCTCAGTATAACTGGCCGGTTTCAACAGCATTAAACTGGTCAATCGCCTGCATTTGCGCATCAGTCTGGATACGCACCCGCAGGCTGCAAACCGCAACCAGTGTCCTTCTGTTCCTTGCATGCGGCGGGCTGTCGTTGTATCTCGGCACGGCTTCTTTTCCGGTATATGTTTCATTATGCTTCCTGTTTGCCCTGAAAAGAAGACGCTGGTTTTCCGGTGGGATTATTTTTGTTGCAGGATATCTTGTTCCTGCAGTCGTGCTGTATGCGCTTCCCGGGAAATTTTCCGAGGCGCTGGCGAATTACTTCAGTTTATGGCGTATCAGTGAAGAAATTGTTGTCAGCAACGCAGGTACTGCAGCAGTGATATTTTCTCTGGCGGGCGCTTGTATCCTTGCCGGCATATTTGCAGATTACTTTCCGGAATTGATCAGATCATTTCCATACTCTGTTTTTCCCTCCAGGCCCTCAGCCGCCCCCCTGCTTTCGATTCTCCTTACCCAGGCGATGGTTCTTGCCCCCGCGCATTTCATATTCCGCAACGATGTACAACGCGGACTGCAATTCGATCATGCAGCGTACTACCATGAGTGGGAGCGGCTGCTGGACGCTGCCCGGCGTCTTCCTGATGCGGGATTTCATCCGTACACCTGTGCTGATGTCAACAGGGCACTGTACGAAACAGGCGATCTCTGCGAAAAAATGTTTACGTTTCCTCAGAACCCCGCAGGATTGATGGTCCCGCTCCGCCATTATACGCAGAAAGACAGCGTTCATGTTCCGCCACTCATCGGGATCCGGAATGCGGAAACCTGTCTCAAACTCGGGCTTGTAAACCTTGCAGAGCAGATGGCCCACGAATTGCTGTCGGCATACAGCGATTATCCAGCGCTCTACTGCATTCTTGCAAAAGTAAACATTATCAAGAAGCAGTTTCCCGCGGCGCGTCTCTTTCTGAAACACCTTCTCACTCTGAAAAACGACCGCTACCGGCGCAAACAGGCCAGGAGAATGCTTGTTGCACTCTCATCAGACTCCTCGTTTGATAACAATCCTGAAATAGCCCGGGTCCGCAAAAAGATCCCATCAAACGATTATATCCGGATCGAACGGTGGCCGGAAGAACAGCTTACCGACCTCCTGAAATCCAATCCCTCCAATCGAATGGCTTTTGAATACCTTATGGCCTTTTACCTGCAAAACGGCAAAGTGGCGAAAGTTGCGAAACACATTGACGCGCTCAACCGTTTTTTCCCCGACCGCTATCCCCGTCATATCGAAGAAGCTCTTGTGATATTTGTTCACGGCATGAACCGCAAACTCCCGGCCGAGGCAAATCCGCTGTCGGACAATTATTTACAAAAGTATGATGATTTCAGCAAAATTATCGACCACGGCAGGCGACACGGGCTGCGCGCGATCAATGCCGCACGCCGCGCCGCAGAAGACCATCTTGATTCGTATTTTTTCTATTTCTCTTTTGGTAATGTGAGAAAAGCATTATGAAACTGTCCAGGCTTACTGTACTTGGGGGCGCAGTTGTTTCCGCACTGCTCTTTTTTTCTGGGTGTCTGCCCGATTTTAATATCCGGGAAAGCCGGAAGATTTCAAAGCAGGCACAAATCTTTCCGGATTACGACAGCGCAACTATTCCGCCGAATATTGCACCGCTCAATTTTATTGTCAAAGAACCCGGATCGCGGTTCCTGATATCCATTGACGGCGGTAAAAACAGCAAACTCCGCATACAAAGCATGTCACCGGAAATTGTTATACCCGAAAAAAAATGGCGGTCTATTCTCAGAAAGAACAAGGGTGGAGATTTAACAATTAATATATTTGCATTCGATACCGTATGGAAACAGTATGCTCCCTGTGTCGCCCATGTTGCGATTGAGCCGATAGACCGCTACCTGGTATACCGGCATCTGAAACCCGCCTACCACCGTTCGGGACACCTTGTCCTCCGTCAGCGGGACCTCGAATCGTACAGCGTCACGCAACTGCTTCACAACGATT
>WJKA01000413.1 GCA_014729375.1 Chitinivibrionales bacterium | reverse complement strand
TTTTTGACAAATGTAAAGCTGTCCGCCTCGACATTAAAGTTAAATTTGCCCGGGATCGGATACCCGAATTTGGTAAATTGCGTTCTCCACATGGCCGGGCCCATAAATCCGTTGTCATTGCTGAGGACCGGATAATTGATCCCGGCCGAATCGATAATGCGGATCTTTTTATTGATAATTTGATTCGCGACAAAGGCAGCGTATTCGGGAATCGGACGGAAATATTTTGATGATTTGAATCCGATAGCCGGATCGGCTTCATCATTGAAAAACGGCTTGTCTGCAAGTGACGGCCAGGTTCTTTCCAGACTGTCATGATACTGCAATTCCAGTTCAGTCAATTCCGACGCCCAGGCCTTTAAATGTACCGAAATAAAATCGATCGGTGTTCCCGTATCACCCGTAACATAGTTTTCTTCGTTTACAATATGGTTGAAGAAAACTTCCCATTCCTCCTTTGATGCAGGACCGCCCACACGAAGTGAAGAATCGGCTTCTTTGATACCGGCAACCGTATAATCGTAAAACCGGGCATAAAACATGGCATCAGTCGGCCAGAATCCTGTACCAACCTCATTCCAGACCTCAAAATACCAGTCCTGGACCGCAGCAAGGCCATATTTATCTATATAGTGCTCGGCAAGCGCTTTTACCAGTTTTCGCCAGGCCTCATTTTGCGTGGGAATGATATAGTTTTCCGGTGGAAACTCCCCGCCGGGATTGCCCATTAATTCCAGAAACGGGGTCAGGCCGCTGGCATAGTAGAGATCGAAAAGAGAATCGAGCTTTGAAAAATCGTACACAGGATTATCCCCGGTCAGATCAGTACCTTCAACAAGGGTCAAAAGCCAGTGCATGCGGCAATATTTCTGTCCATTATGAGGGACCGAGCCGAGCAGGGCAAAATGGACCCGCCAGTCAGGGTCAAAAAGCCGCATAATCGTGGCCTGATCGTCAACACCGCCCACGACCATGCCCACAGCATTCCAGAATTTATCCAGATCGCTGATTTCATTGCCGCAGTCGACCGTTACATCAACTGCCGCCCGTAGCGGCACAATCATCGCGCCAATCATCATACAACAGGCTACTGCTGAAATAAGTGTTTTTCCGGCCCGCCGCCGAAAAGGTAAGAACACCATTGCCGAACTCCTTTCGGTTCAATATGTGAGATTAGTACCAAACATCCTGTCCCACTTATAATATAATAATAAATGCGCGAAAAAACAGAATCAGAAGGTTTAACTGGTAGCTTCTATAATGGAATAAACCTCATATTACGGCATGTTTTGCCTGATTTTATCTGCAAGATGCAGGTTTTTGCGGCAATTTCGGCTGCCAGTTCCAGATCCAGGCGGTGTATTCCGGATTGCAAGCCGTCGATTTTCTTCATGCCGACAATTCGTCCGCGCAAATCATAGAGCCCGATTTCTATAGAGCGGTGCTTGCGAGGCAGCGCGAGTTGAACAATCATATGTGACCGGGAAACAGAGGATATGCCCAGGATAGAGAACAACGGCCGCGCGGGAGTGTTCAAGCCCCTGTGTATTGGCACCAGGCTGGCATCGGTTATTTCGCCGGTCCATCCACCCGAAGCATTCACCTCAGTGAGAATCAGATTCTGGATTGAATCGTACAGCGGTGACCGGGCCGTTGAATCAAGGTGGTTTATCCATTCATTATCACCCTTGTGCTTGATAGAGATAACATCGTGGGTTTCAGCCCAGGAGATATTGGACTGAAGGAGCGTGCTGTCGACATTGTCGTCCATGTAAACGGCATAGCTCCGCCGGGTGTCGAGCGGCATGGTTGTATAGTGGGTAAGATTGTCTTTGAACTCGTTATATGCACCGCACGACCAGGTATAATACGCACCGCCGTCGGCCAGCTTGAGCATGCAGTCTGCTACGATATTTTTTTCGATAACATTGTTGCGCGAGTGAAGATAGGGGAGGACATTGCCGCGGGTAAAAACCTGTGCCGGAAGTTCGTTCCATCGTATTTTGTGCATTGCTCCGCCGTTGCCGTACGAATCTACTGCACCGGCCCCGGGCCCCTGGTTGATTGTTTCATAGCTCGTCCCGACTATCGAGACGCCGCAGTAGGGGAGATCGTGCATGTAATTATGCGAAATGATATTATGCCCGCTCTGGAACAGCGACACCGCGCAGCCGTGCCAGTGGACAAGCCCCACATGGTGAATATGGTTGCGGATGACCGAATTGTATTTCTGTTCATCCTTTGTGCCGGGACCATAGCCGTACATCTGCACTCCGCCCGATCCGCACCAGGCAAGTTCATTGCCTTCGATAGTGACATGCTGTACATGGTGGTCCAGAGCGACTGCATACGCGCCGGCATGAATTACCCGGCAGTTTTTAACAGCACATGAATCGACCCCCTGCATGTACACGGCAGCGCCGGGGTTTTCAAAATTCCTTTTTGTCCATTCATCCGGCCAGATATCAGCGGGCATCCGGTCCGCGAAGGCAAATGTGATTTTGTCAAATTCGATATGGCGGACCCATTCTTCTGTGGTTTCATCGCCCTGCAGGCGCACAAGGGTATACAGCCGCGGGGCATCAACTTCCTTACCGCCCATGGTGTCATCGGGAGGCCAGTAGTATACTTTCCCGATGCCCGAGTCAACGCACCACTCGCCGGCCGTATCCAGCGCTGAAATAATATTTTCTATCCGGAACGGCGCGCCGACACTGCGAAAACCGGTAATAATATTTTTGCTGTGACGAATTCCCGAATTCAAGGTGGTGTCGACTTCCCTGAGTACTGATGGATCGTTTTTCCAGTCGATCGGTGCGACATTTATCTCCAGGCACCCGTCGGTTGGCGGTGAAGAGAGATAGCCGCCGGGAAGAACGATGTATTGACCGATAGGAGACTCGCTCATCCAGCTCTCGAGCTGGGGCCAGGCCTCCTGTCCGCCGGAGAAATTTTTCCAGATATCATGATCGGGTTCCATTGCGCGGCGTTGCTCTGCACTGTCAACAACCAGTGCATGAAACAGCCATCCGGTATCGATGTCCGCCTCCCACAATTTGCCGGATGCGGCTGCCGGAGCACCCGGAGGGGCCGCAGCCACCCGCCGCCAGCCGGTGATCCGGGTGCCCCCGTGAATAATCGCGGTTTCACCCGGGTGTGATGTAAATGTCACGTGCGCGGCCGGTGTCCCGTTATGACGGGGAGTGAGGACAAGCGTGCTGTCAAGGTAATGGACGCCCCCGCGAAGGTAAACCGATATACTTTCGGTCTTTGGGGCCGCTGCAACAGCTTCTGCAGCTTTGTGAACACTTTCAAACGGCTGCGCCTTAGTGCCGGGATTGGTGTCCTGACCTGAAGGTGATACATAAAAAGTGAGCGCAAAAGACTGTGACAGGAAAACCGCAACTACCGGAAAAAGCCGTTTACAAAAATTAATCATCCATCGCCTCCGACTCTGGTGTTAAAACAGAAACGCCATCGCAATAGTAATAATCTATTACAATGACGCTGTGTACTGAACATAGAAAAATATAAAGAAATTCAATAAATATACAAACACTGGAACAGTAATGGGTTGCTTTGTGCCTGTTCAGTGCCTGTGGCATTGTTATTATTCATAGCTTTTTGCAAGGCCGGATTTTTAGTTTGCGGTTTGTCAGTTCGTTTGACAATTAAAACGTGGACTGTTATCAGTGCAATTGATGGTATAGTCAACAATTGAAATTGTACTGGGCAGCACTGAATGGAGTTGATTTATACAAATATCGAAAATGAACAAAAGGCTACTTTACTTCAGAAGCAAAGCAGCCTTCGGGGAATACCATAGTTTCAGAAAAAGCATTACCAGCCGTGTTTCATTCCATGTCGTTTATGGCCGCGTCCGCAGCACCCGAATCCATGGCCGAGAAACCCCGGACCAAGGTCTTTTAAATACTCCTTTTGCTCTTCGCTGAGTATTTTTGCTACTTCTCGATGATGGGCGAAGCGTTTTTTCATGACCTGAGCGTGATGAACCGCGATTTCATCGATTTTAGCATTGACCTCGGTTTCATCCGCCTCGTTTTCGGCCAGTTTTTTCAGCTCGACCCACAGTTTCAGACCGGCTTTACGGTCTGCTTTCATTTCATCCTGCTTCGATTCATGGATTGCCTCGATTTTCGACCGTTGTTCATCAGTCAAATCAGGGATGACTTCGAGAATACGCGGTGTTTCACCGCAATGCCTCCCTTTATGAGGACCGCGGGCAAATACCGCTCCGGCAAACAGCACGGCCGAAAGCGCGGCCGCGGCTGTCAGTGAAAGGGGCTGATTTTTCATGATTACCTCCTGTAAAAGGATTTATGTGTGGTATGCAGTTCCCTCGTAAAATACCCGGGTAATTTTCGATCGGGAATGCAGGAACGATTCACGATTAAAAGTACAATTCAATATCGGTACCAGTATTATGTGCTTGCTATCTGCGATTTTCATCTGAAAATTCTTTCCGCATACGGTCTCTTTGTGAATGACGTCGTTTGTTTCTTGTAAAATGCTTGCCGTGGAAATGAGGTCCCCGATCACAAAAATGCCTCTCAAAATGCTTCATCAGCCTGTCCTGCTGCTCAGGAGTCAATATTCCCTTTTCTTTCAGCATTCCATACACGGCTTTTTTATGCACCTGCGACTGAAATCGCGAAATATGCCCGAGAATACTGTCTATTGCCGCACTATCGGGCACATCAGCTCTCATCTGCTCCATCAGAAGGGAATGTGCATGGCGGAGCGAATCCCGCAGCCCTGCTGTTTGTGTATGAAGTCGTTTTCTGAATCGTGCTATTTTTTTGATCTGCCGCGGCCGGAGCTCCAATTCACGGACAATTCCACGCGGGCCGTGGCCGCGCGGTGCGTGCATTGCATGAAACGGACGCGGCGCACTGAAACGATGATATACCATGAATCCGAAGCCGGTAAGGTTTATGACAGTCAGCAGTATCAGAATAAATGTTACTGTTTTTGTTTTCATTGTGGTTCCTCCTCCGGATTTTGCGCAGCCCCGTAGTAAAAATCCGCAATTGGACTTGACGGCAGTATATTAAAAACCGCGTAATAGTCATCGGTAACCGTGCGGGTGCTGGAACCGGCTGCATACTGCGCAGATTCTGTTGTTCCCAGGAATGCACCGAACCGGATACCTGCGGCCAGGAGGAGCGCTGCCAGCACAGGCTGCAAAATCCGCTGCCAGTTTTTTGCACTTTCTGTGAGTATCGAAATAAGGTCTGTTCTCCGGTCGAGCTTGCGGATAATGCCATTATATAAATCGGGTG
This sequence comes from Chitinivibrionales bacterium, assembly GCA_014729375.1. GTDB lineage: Bacteria > Fibrobacterota > Chitinivibrionia > Chitinivibrionales > WJKA01 > WJKA01. Next base: position 4,727 of record WJKA01000413.1, on the reverse strand, counting down.
GTTGATCAATGCTTTGTGCAGGGTCCCACTCGTTCCAGGTACGGGCGAATTGCTTGATCATACGACGGCACCGGTCGCAGGATTGCATGTGCTTCATGCATTCGCTGTACCTTCCCGACCCCACTGGTGCATCGACTATTTCGACAAGTGATTTTCTGATTTCCTTGCATTTCATTTTTTGTTCCTCATTACCTTTGACACATATTTTTGTCGAAAACTTGCGCGATTTATGAACGTTCGTAGTAATATGCCAGTTTTTTCTGAAGGTTCATTTTTGCCCGGTGAATTAGCGACTCCACCGATGAGATACTTGTTTTCATGATCCTGGAAATTTCCTCATAGGAAAAATTATCATATTTGCTTAAGATAAAAGCAATTCGCTGCTTTGCAGGGATCTTTCCCAGTGCCCTGGTTAGTGCTGTTCGATCGTTTTTGCGGTCGAACTGATTATCCGGTCTGTCCTGCTCTGGCGCGGGCGGAATATATTCGATTTCTCCCCGTTCTTTTTCAGCAAAGGAAAAAATATCTAAAAACAATACCCATTTTCGCTTGCGGATATGGTTCAGCGCGGTATTGAACGCTATCCTGTAAAGCCAGGTCGATATTTTTGAATCTCCCCTGAACGTATGGGCTTTTTTGAATAATTGCACAAAAACATCCTGCGCGGCATCTTCGGCTTCTTCACGATTGCCAAGTACCCTGAAACAGGTCGTAAATACCATAGACTGGTATTCACGAACCACAGCGGCGAATGCACTACGGTCGCCCCCGGCAAGTTTTTTCAGAATTTCTGGATCGCGCAATACGGAACTCCCCGGAAATTTTAGTAAAAGGCACCTGTTCAGAAAAGCCGTTCAGAATTGATGGAAGTCAATTTTGAACAGGTCCTCAATATATATGACGCGTTATATGGAAAAACCTTTCGCATAAAATACGATATCATCCGGCGCTTTTTCTGAAGCGGCCCGGCACGATGAACGATGAAAAAGGGACGCAACGAAATATATTATTATGGTAGGGACCCTATGGGCGATTTCAGCCGGCATCCAGTCGTATGCGCGCCTTTAAAAGTTTCCGCAATTATCACTTCCATATTTCCCGACAGTGTTTCCTGCAAGTCCATACCCTCCAATGCGGACATTATAGGTATCCTGGGCCTGCATTGCAACAGTGATCAGTAACGTGGGCAACAGATCGTGCTTTACAATTTCGGTATTCATGCTCTCCCTTCCTGGAAAAGCGGGAAAAGGGTGGAATTCGTGTCCTGTATTTATTAATGAGACGTAATTAACATTCATACGCACAGAATGTGATTGATTTTAGTAATTTTTTTAGTATAATTCTTAATTTAATGTGGGCAGATACAACGGCACTATGATTTTTCTTTATAGCGGGGTTCTATATATTTCTGGCATTTTTAATTTTCAACAATTATTTTATAACTTCATAATTTTTTATTGAGTTAACACAAGAGTCCGGTTTGAGAAAATATGAATAACCATTCCAAAAAGAATGCTTTCTCCAGGGCGCTTTCGTACCTGGAAGGGGCAATAAAAAAGCAGAAGCAGGAGAAGAAGAGCAGAATTCCGACGAATGCAATGATGGCGGCTGATGCAGGGGTGGCGTACGAAACCATGCGGAAAGCTGTTAATCAACTGGTGTCCCGGGGGGCATTGATTGCACGGCCTGGAATGGGAATTCATATTGCAGGTACTGCAGGGAGAGCTGAGGCGCAGTACTCGACACTGCCGTCAGTCCGGGCCGACAACAGGCTTCGATGGCAGAAAGCAGTATCTGAAATCAAGAAAGATATTCTTCAAGGCCAATTCGGGTGGAATAAAGCATTACCGTCACAAAAGGAGATGCTCAGAAAATACCGGGTATCCTATCCAACATTGCGAAAAGCTTTGCAGGTGTGTGTCGATGAGAAAATCGTTGTTCCCGAAGGGCGCTGGTATGCGACATCGCTGAAAAAAACGGTCATGTCGTATTCGAGAATAATACTTATCGGCGATGAGCGGGAAGAGACAGGGATAGCAAAGGGAATATGCGGCGACGATTTTACCCGCTCGCTTGAGCATGCGTGCGCGATTTCAGGCGTGCGGCTTGAAATGTATTCATACCGGTGGTGTGAAGGTGACCTTGAGGTAAGAAATGTAGCTACCGGAGAAAAATGCTCTATTCAGGATGATAATGATATTCTTGGTTTTATTTATGTAGGAGTTTTTGCCCGGGAAATTGAATCCCGATTGCTGGACAGGGATGACGGCATTGCCGATGTTATGGAGGTTTTTAATGCTGTAATCCGCCTGCTGCTTTCCTACAAAAGGCCGATTGCTGTTTACACATTTGAACAGGACCTCACCCTTTCAATTCGTCACGGGCGTGAATCTCCTGTCCGGATATTCCGCATGGCGGCACCTGAAACGTCTGCAGTAAAAGTCGGTCGGTATCTCTTGAGCAAACACCATAAACACATTGCCTATATTTCCCCGTTTCACCAGGCATTGTGGTCTCAGTTACGATATGAAGCGCTGGTGCGGACTTTTACAGATGCCGGTTATGGAGATAAAGTCCGGCTTGTGTCGATAAATGATCATTATTCGCTTCTGTCGTATTTTTCCGAATCCGAACATCACTTTAATATAGAAAATATTGTTCGCACCTATGAACAGTGGCGCCGGGAGAAAAATCCGCCGTTTACCGAAAATTTTGATCACTCATTTCGCAGGTTTTGTCGCAGGTACATGACTGTAGCGGAACTGTATTACCGGTTTGGGCCTTTTCTGGAGCGGCTGATGAATGACAGGAGAATATCCGCCTGGATTGCTGCAAATGACGGGGTTGCGGAAATAATTCTTGATTTTCTGAAGGCACAGGGCAAAAAAGTGCCCGATTTCGTTTCGCTTGCTTCATTTGATAATACAGTCGTCGCGGTCCGCCACGGTATAACATCATTTGATTTCAATATTCCCGCAGCGGTCAATTCCATGATTGCTTTTTTAATAAATCCCGGTGCGGTTACAAGAGAGAAAAGGGAGAATATTGGAGACGTAGAAGGGGTTATAATCGAGCGTAATTCTATTACTACCGGTACAATATGATCTGCGTATGGCCGAAAATATAAAAATCCCACCCGGAGTACAAAAAGGGGCAGACTATTTGATGGAGGCTATTTCCGACGGCCGGATTCGTGAAGGCCAGTGTCTTGCGTCAATACCCGAGCTCGCCGGTCAAGCCGGAATTTCATCGGTTACCATGTGGAAGGCACTTGGTTTTTTGCGAAAGCAGGGTATCGTTGATGGTATGCGGGGAAAGCCGTTTACGGTAGCTCCCCGTGCGCTCCGTAAAGTTGTTGACTGTTCGCCAAAAACCACGGTGCCGGATGGGGACAACTCTCCCAGCTACCTCTGGCAGCGGGTCAGGAACCGGCTGGCAAAGGATATTCTGAGCGGTGTTTACAGCAGCGCAGATACGCTGCCCTCGGTCAAAGAGATGCAATTGATTTATCGTACAACATTTCGTCCACTGAAAAAAGCGCTTGATGCTCTTTGCCGGGAAGGCATGATACTTCCGCATAAAAAGACTTATGCGCCCGTGTCCCTGACATCGCACCGGGCAAATGCCGGAATCCGTGTCATACTTCTTTCCGACCAGGAGAAAAAATTATGGCCGGGATCGCTGAACGAAGAATGCATCCGGATACTTGAGACAGAGTGTGTAGCGGCAAATGTAGAGCTTCAGGTTATTGGATATACCGAAACGGGTAAATTCTTTTTTGCCCGGAGCGATGAAGAACTGAAACCGATTTCATCGTTGAAAGATAGCGATGCAATACTCGGTTATTTGTATTTGATTATACTTGATGATGAATGGCGGGACGCCATATTGCGACGTCTTGTCTCTTTTAATAAGCCGGTAGCGTTGCTTGATGTCGTCGGCGGATGGGATCTTTCTACAAGGTCACAAAATAATTATGTCAAGCATTTTTCCGCGGCAACTTCATCACTGCCCGGACGCATTGCTGCACGATACTTTCTTGAAACCGGACACCGCACTGTCGCATATATTTCACCGTTTCACCGGGCAAGATGGTCGCAGAACCGGTGGGACGGCATACGGGAAACATTTGCCGCTGCAGGTCATGAACATGCAGTGACCCCTTTTGTATGGAACAAGCCCCCTGAAGTCCACAGCGTTTATCATGATGATGCTCTGAAAAATTGTCCGATTGATAAATTGGTTAATTTTTTCAATACGTGGAAAAAAAGCGTTCCCCATTTTTACGTGAAACGCATGGATTCATATTTCAATTTTCAGCTTGGATGGCGGATTCTGACTGTTGCGGAATTCTATCGGCAACTGCATAAGCTTTTCGACAGTGCACTCGGGCATGAAAATATCAGTGCCTGGATTGTTGCAAACGACGATGTCGCGCTGGCGGCTCTGGAATATCTGCAGATGAATAAAATCGATGTACCCGGGAAAATATCGCTTCTTTCATTTGATGACACGCGGGAATCACTCCGCCAGGGGATCACCAGCTACAATTTCAATATGCGGGCAGTCGTCCGGACAATGCTCGATTATGTACTCAATACGCGAACAGCGAAACGGAAAAGTACCTATCAGCCCTCTGAAATTGACGGTGTCATTATTGAGCGGATGACCACGGCCAGGTTGCGGATACGGGGTTGAACGGGCGGAGTGGCATTTCTTTCAGAGAC
>WJKA01000412.1 GCA_014729375.1 Chitinivibrionales bacterium | reverse complement strand
CTTGGAGGAGGGATTGCTTTCATTAGTAGTTATCGGCACCGCTAACAGCAAACTTTAGGCCTCCTTTATTTTCTTTGTGTATTTTGATCCGGGGGGAATGGTATGGTAGCATAAGTTATTGATATTAAATAAAATATTGACTGTCGCCACAATTGTAATTACTTATTGTGCGACACAACAGAGGCAGGACTCCGAGCCGGAGAAGGCACAGAAATTGAGAAAATCAATTTATGACCATGGAAAGACGGAACCGGAAAAAATTACGCGGAAGTTTTTTCTTGTGTTCCCTGGAGGGGTTTTTCTTTTTCCAGTGTATTCTCCGATCCCAGATACCGCAAATAGCCTCTGGCACGGGGATGGTCTATTGCTTGAAGCGCTTTTTGTGCATTTGAAACGACCATTTCGTTATCGGATATGAGGAGATACCCCGCGTTCTCCAGGATTTCTTCAGTATAGAATTTTATTTGGGAGACTACCCAGAGTGCAGAAGCTTTCATAAAATTGTTTTTGCTCTTTATCATTTCAAGAAGGTCCTGACCGACATCCTTGCGTCCCAGCGTGTACAGTGCTTTGAGTACATTGCCTCGTATTCTGTTATTGGTGTCCTTGCGAAAACGCATGAGAATAGGAATGAGGCGTTTATTTCCAACGCTTTCAAGTGCTTCGATTGTATTTGCCCTGACACGTTTATCTTTATCATTTAGCAGCGACATCACGATGTTTTCGCTGTCTGGGCCGACTATTTTACCCAGGAGGTTAACCGCGGTTGCCCGTATTTTAACATCTCGATCTTTCACCAGATTAGCCAGTACGTGATGAACCCGGGGGTTTTTTTTGAGCAGGCCAAGGATTTGGACTGCACGCAGGCGACGTTCATCATCATCACTGTATAAATCTTCACTGATTTTATCGATAACCGTCGATGATAGCGTATTCATTATAGTACCGAGTTTTTCTCTGACTGCGCTGTCGAGTTCATGATAGTGTGAGATGAGGTTTTCACGGATTATCAGGCAACTGCTTTCGATAGCATGATTTTTAACGGATGGATTGTCATGCTTTGCTAGTGCGAGCATGGTCTGGAGGTCTGCCAGGGTGCCTGCGTGTGCCAGTGTCTGGAGTCCGGCAATTATTTTCTGGGTACTGGGTGATTTCAGGTATTGGCGGGCAGTCTCGGTATTCATAATTCATTACTTGCCGGTTAGCGATGCAATCTGATCTCGCAGGTGCGCGGCCTTTTCAAATTCAAGATTTTTTGCTGCATTCTGCATTTCTTTTTCCAGTCTGGCTATCTGGCTTGGGGAAACTCCGGAATTTTCCGCGCTATATTCAGGAGCAGGTTCTGCAGCCATGGGCAGTTCCGGTTCTTCTTCGGTATTTTTGTAAAATGACAGCGGTCCTTTGATAATGCTTTTTATGCTTTGCGGCGTAATTCCGTGCTTTTTGTTAAAGTCGAGTTGTTTTTCCCGCCGCCGGTTACATTCCTGCAGGGTTCCCGCGATCGAGCCGGTAATTGTATCGGCAAAGAGAATGATCCGGCCTTCAGTATTTCGTGCGGCCCTGCCGGCAATCTGGATGAGCGATCTTGTTGACCGGAGGAAACCCTCCTTGTCCGCGTCGAGTATGGCGACAAGCGAAACCTCGGGCAAATCAAGTCCTTCCCTGAGCAGGTTAATACCCACCACAATATCGAATTCACCCTCCCGTAGATTGCGGAGGATTTCAGAACGTTCCAGGGTTTCCACCTCAGAATGCAGGTATCGCACCTTGAAATCCAGTGCTTCAAGATATTCGGTTAAATCTTCGGACATACGTTTGGTAAGGGTTGTCACGAGTGCGCGGCCCCCGCGTGCAATTGTTTTTCGAAGTTCTTCTATGAGATCATCAACCTGATTCGATGCGGGTTTGATTTCTATTGGTGGATCGACCAGACCGGTTGGACGGATAACCTGTTCGACGATAACGCCGTGTGACTTATCCAGCTCATAGTCTGCGGGCGTTGCCGAAGAATAGAGGACGAAATCGGTCATCTGTTCGAATTCCTTGAATTTGAGGGGTCGGTTATCGAGAGCGCAGGGAATGCGAAAGCCATGGTCGACCAGCGTTTGTTTTCGCGCCCGGTCGCCGTTGAACATGCCGTTTATCTGCGGAATGGTAGCATGTGATTCATCAATGATGGTAAGAAACGGCGGGGAAAAGAAATCCATGAGTGTGTGGGGCCGGCTTCCGGGCTTTCGGCCTTCGAGGATGCGCGAATAGTTTTCGATACCATTGACAAACCCCATTTCTCGCAGCATTTCGATGTCGTACAGGGTCCGCTGTTCCAGCCGCTGTGCTTCAACCAGTTTGTTTTCCGACTTGAATGTATCCAGTTGGACCTGCAGTTCCCGGTGAATCTGCTCAATTGCGCCCTCAAGTGACCTGTCTCCTGCGACAAAATGCTTTGCCGGGAAGATCACAAGAGAGTCCTGTTCGGTGATTGTTCTTCCGTCAACCGGTCTGAAGCGCCGTATCGCTTCGATTTCATCACCAAAGGTTTCAATACGGACCCCGGTCTCTTCATACGCAGGGTAGATGTCGATCGAGTCCCCGCGGACGCGGAAGGTGCCGCGTTCGAAGGCCATGTCGTTTCTGGAATAGCGCATGTCAACAAGTTGTTTGAGGAATGCCTTGCGCGTGAGCATGTCGCCCCGGGAAATGCGAATGCTGGCTTCCCGGTACGACTCGGGACTGCCAATGTTGTAAATACAGGAGACGCTGGCAACAATGATGACATCGTTCCGGGAAAGCAGTGAACTGGTTGCCTTGAGCCGCAAACGGTCGATCTCATCGTTGATCTCGGAGCTTTTTTCGATATAGGTATCGGTAGAAGGAATGTAGGCTTCGGGCTGATAGTAATCATAAAAAGAGACAAAGTATTCGACTGCGTTTTCAGGGAAAAAATCCTTGAACTCCTGATAGAGCTGGGCGGCGAGTGTTTTATTGTGCGATATTATCAGCGCGGGTAATTTTGCTTTTTCAATGATGTTTGCCATGGTAAAGGTTTTGCCCGAGCCGGTCACGCCCAGCAGGGTCTGGTGCCTGCTTCCCTGAGCAATACCGTCGAGAACCTGTTCAATCGCAGCAGGTTGATCCCCTTTTGGGGCATAATCGGAAACGAGCTTGAAATTCATAGTATTTTAAAGATACATTGGAGGGAGGGGAGAGTGGTAGGGGGGGAAGGGTTAGAACGAGCGCACGCCTGCCCCGATGAAAATCGGGGAAGTCACGGTGTTACGAGCGCACGAACGGAACCAAAATCGTCCACGTCCGCGAAACGAGAGGGTGACGATTACGGGAAAGGTTATGGGTTAAAGAAGAAAAAGAGCGATTGGAGACAACGAGAGCGACAACGATTGGAGAGAAATGCCCATCATTCCATCGCGCCAACAATACTCCATCGCTTCAATCTTCAAAAACTGCAAAATGGAAATTTACAAATACACGATACGGCATGCGGTTACGAATTGCACGGTGTATTGCCGGGTGGACCCGGTTGCGGTGGTGTGGATCGATCTGGGGATTACGCGGCGGTTGCATGGGGCGGCTGCTATGGATGTGGAGAGCGGGAAGATTCTTCGGATTGGTGATTTACTTCGCCGGTTTCTTGACGGTTCGCAGAGGGATCTGGGCCAGGTTGCGGTTGATGTGTCCGGGATAACCATGTTTGCGCGCGAGGTGCTGGGGGCTGCGCGGATGATTCCGTGGGGGACGGTTGTCTCGTATGCAGAGCTTGCCCGGATGGCGGGGCATGCGGGGGCAGTGCGGGCTGCGGCATCGGTGATGCGACGTAATCCCTGTCCGTTGATTATACCGTGTCACCGGGTGGTTCGCAGCGACGGGACGATTGGCGGTTTCAAGGGAAAAACCAAAGGGGGTTGCGTTGACAAAAAGAGGATGTTGCTTGGCCTGGAAGGCGTTAGTATTTAAAGAGATTGCCGGGAACCAGAATACCCGTTGTAATGTAAGGCGTGTCAAAAGGCGGCAAAACCGTATTCTTTTCGACGAAGTGCTCCGGGAAACCGGCGAAATGATATACTGATTTTATTTATTTTTAATCTGGAAGACGGGACAGTCATGAAAAATTATATAATCGATACCACCGTACTGCTCTATGATGCGCAGGCTTTGTTTGCATTTGCAGACAATAATGTAATTATCCCGATCAATGTCATTGAGGACATCGATCATTTCAAAAAGGAATTGACAGAGCGGGGCACGAATGCGCGGCAGACCTCGCGGTATCTTGACGATTTCCGCAAACAAGGTTCGCTTTCTGAAGGGATTGCGATGAAAAACGGTGGCTCGATTTGCGTGACGATCGGCACCGAGGATTTAATCAACCGTTTGCCGCTCGATTTGCGTCATGAGCGAAATCATATTCTTGCCATTGCGCTTTCTGTGAAAGAAGCGCGTGCGGATATTCCGACAATTATTGTGAGTAAAGATATCAATCTCCGGATCAAGGCTGATACGCTCGGGCTTATAGTTGAAGACTATGAATCGGAAAAGGTTGATATTGAAGAGCTGTATCCCGGTTATCGAAGCAGCGTGGCTGGTTTGGAGAAAATAGAAATTCTGAACAGGGACGGTGCGGTGGTCCTTGAGGAGCAATTTTTTCCCAATGAATATATCGCGCTTCATAATGAGAACATGTCGTTGAAGACGCTTGGCCGCTACGATTCATCACAGGGAAAAGTCGTTCAAATCAAGACCAGGAACCAGGGAGATATCTGGCGGATCGAGCCGCGCAACCGCGAGCAGGTTTTTGCCATGGATGCTCTTTTGAATGATGCGATCCAGATGGTAACGCTTATCGGAAAAGCCGGGACCGGCAAGACCCTGCTGGCAATTGCCTCGAGTCTTTACAAAACCGTTGATGAAAACAGCTTTACCCGGGTCCTGGTTTCTCGGCCGACCCAGCCCATGGGAAAAGACATCGGCTATCTCCCCGGCACGATCGAGGAAAAGCTGTTCCCGTGGATGTATCCTATTGCCGACAATGTGGAATATCTGTCGAAAGCAGGGGGCAAGTCAAAGCGTACTCTCAGAGGATTCAAGGAACTGGTCGAGATGGGAATTCTGATTATCGAGCCGTTGACCTATATCCGCGGGCGGTCGATCCATAATCAGTATCTGATCGTTGACGAGGCCCAGAACCTCACGCCGCACGAGCTGAAGACTATCATAACGCGGGTAGGCGACGGGACGAAGATCGTGGTGACCGGTGATCCGTACCAGATTGACAATCCGTATATCGATTCGTCGAGCAACGGGCTGAGCTATATTGTTGAGAAGTTCAAAAAGCAGGATATTGCAGCGCATGTAACCCTGACAAAGGGGGAGCGTTCGAAATTGTCGGAACTGGCCGCGAATCTGCTGTAAGAAGAACAGAACGCTGGTGAAGCGGATGGGTCGGAATTACTCGCATCTGACAAAGGCGGAGAATTTCAGAATAAAGAGATCGGGCAATTGTTCTTCAACTGTACATTTTGCATTTTGAACACTCTCAATTCCACTGGAGCTCAATAACTTCCGGTTTCACTATGGTATGCGGCATGCGTGAGTACCACTCGTCAAGGTGGGCATTGATGTTATATGCTGCGGTTTTTGTAATGAAAAGCAGTGCTGTTATCTGACTGTATCCCTCGCGGCCGTCCGGCACGGTTGAGGGGTAGACCTGACCGGGAAGCTTGTCGGCCGGGAGTCCTGTAATTTTGTCGCCGGCAGCGGAAATGAGTGTATAGGCGTTTTCTTTTTTTTCAATACCGGCAAGAATGTCGCAGTGGAAATTTTGAGCACGGTCCTCCGGCAGACCGTCGGTGCGCCCGAATAATTGTGTATGGTCAAATGCGGTCACGTCCCGGTTTGCGAACCGGACGACAAGCATGCCAATGATTATTTGTTGTGACGCAAGCGCTCTGACAGATTCACAGGTGCCGGGAACCAGCTTGTAAATGGAATACCCCCGATGGTTGAGTACGGCAAGGATGGCTGTGAAATTGTTCAGTGAGGGGGTTGTATTGCTGCATGAATCTCCACATTTGCGGTTTAGCGCGCGGGAATAGGTGCGGCGGAGCCCTGTGCTGCCAATTGTGTCGTCGAACGCGTGCAGTATTTCGCTGCAATAGCGGATACAGTCTGCCGAATCAAGCTGATAGACAACTCCGGTTTTGCAGGATTCTGACAATCCGCTTGTAATGCGACGTGAGCTTCCGGCACAGCCGGATAG
>WJKA01000033.1 GCA_014729375.1 Chitinivibrionales bacterium | reverse complement strand
TTTGCCGTGGTGTTGCCGGAAAACAATGAAAAGGGAGCTATGGTTACCGCCGAGCGGATACGAACGGCGATTCAGAATCATATTATCAGGTCGGCCGACCGGGAGCTGCGAGTAACGGTGAGTATCGGTTGTTCGGTGTTTCCGGCACATGCGGACAAAAAAAGTGACCTTGTCAATCATGCAGACAAGGCGTTGTACATGTCCAAAGAGCAGGGGCGGAACCGGTCGACACTCTGGAAAAAGTCGATGGGCTGAGTGGTCCTCAGCCGTGCCACCGTTTCAGCACTGTATCTTTTTCCAGGAGGTCTTGCCACCATTTTTTATTTGCAAGATACCATTGGATTGTCCTGGCAATTCCCTGATCGAAGGTGACCGACGGTGTCCATCCGATATGGTCGCGGATTTTCGATGCATCGATAGCATACCGCCGGTCGTGGCCGAGACGGTCGGTGACATGGGTAATCAAAGATTCCGGTTTGTCCATCTGCTTGAGGATAAGCTTGACAATATCAATATTTTTCATCTCGTTGTTTCCACCGATATTATATACTTCACCGGGTGCGCCGCGGGTAAGGACTGCATGGATTGCGCTGCAATGGTCGATCACATAGAGCCAGTCGCGGACATAGAGGCCGTCGCCGTACACGGGAAGCGGCCGGTTGTTGAGCGCATTGATAACCATGACCGGAATAAGTTTTTCCGGGTATTGATAGGGGCCGTAATTGTTGGAGCACCGGGTTATGATAACGGGGAGCCTGTAGGTTTCGAAATATGCCCGTGCCATCAGGTCCGACCCGGCCTTGCTTGCAGAATAGGGGCTGTTGGGAGAAAGGGGTGTTGTTTCAGAAAAGAGCCCCTCTTTTCCCAGTGAACCGTAAACTTCATCGGTAGAAACGTGGATAAACCGCCGGTGATCGGCTGATCCCTCCCACGCGGTCCTGGCGATATCAAGCAGCGTCTGGGTGCCGAGGATGTTTGTCAACACGAACGTTTCGGGACCGGTAATGCTTCTGTCGACATGGGATTCGGCGGCGAAGTGGACAACCGCATCAAAATCATGCTCATCAAAGAGCTGTTGTATCAGTGTGCGGTCGGTGATGTTTCCTTTACAGAAGGTGTAGCGGGGGTTTCCGGCGACGGTTGCGAGATTTTCGGGATTGCCTGCATAGGTAAGGAGGTCCAGGTTAACAACAGAGCATTGGTCGTTTTCCTGAAGAATATGGTGGATAAAATTGGAGCCGATAAAGCCTGCTCCACCGGTCACAAGCACCTTGTTCATTGCTGCAGTCCTTTCTGAATCTGACGTTCTTCCGTAAGAAATTCTGAAAAAGCATCATTCCATGATTTCATGTGGTGGACGCCGAGTTTTTTCAATCCGGCGTTTTCAAGCACGCTGTTTGCCGGCCGCTGGGCGGGCCGGGGAAATTCTTCGGTCGTGCAGGGCTCTACCGGCGTGCTGATGCCGTATTGCCGGAGAACATGACAGGCAAACTCGTACCATGTACAGGAACCCTCGGCTGTGCAGTGGTAGAGGCCGTATTTCCCGGTTTGGACAGCGGTCAGTATCTGACGGCAGACTTCCATTGTATAGGTCGGCGAGCCCCGCTGGTCGTTTACAACCCGGAGCGGTGTCTGTTCCTTCCGGCGGTTTTGTGCAAGCTTTGTAATGGTTTTTACGAAATTCTTTCCCCGGTTTCCGTAGAGCCATGCAATGCGGAAAATAAAATACGAATCCATACTTTCTTCAATGCCGCGCTCGCCGGCGAGTTTGGATGCACCATAGGCCGTTTTCGGGCCGGGTTGATCGGTTTCGATATAGGGCCTGTCTCGGGTACCGTCAAAAACATAATCGGTACTTATATGGACCAGTGGAACACCGGCGTCCCGGGCACAGCGGGCAAGGTTTTTTGTTCCGGTGTCATTGACAGCAAATGCTTCGTCACGGTGGACCTCGCATGCGTCAACAGCAGCATACGCGGCGCAATTGATTATCAGGCCGGGCGCCGTTTTGTCAACAGCTTCGGCGGTGGATTCCAAATCGGTTATATCGATATTCGGGATGTCCAGGCCGGTAACATGAGCTGCCGCGCGTTGTGCAGAGAGTACCATGTCCTGTCCAAGCTGACCGTTGCAGCCGACAACAAGAAGCCGATTGAAACGGGAATGAAAAGAATTCATGCAGCGTATTTCCTTTTGTGGTTCTCGTTTGTTTTCTATGCCTCGGAGCAGGCCGGAATTATGATATTTGCCACCAGGAAAATAATAAAAAGCCCGGCTGTCCTTTCTAATCCAGCCTGATTTTTTCATGAATTTTCAATATTTGTCACCGCAAAGGCGCAAAGGTCGCAAAGGAGAATCAGCGATTAAAGTAATCCGTATTTCTACTCTTCCCCATTGCGTACTTCGCGGCTTTGCGGTTAATTTGTGAATAATCAAGGCTAGTATACCAGTTCCCTGCACTTGTCGAGTACCGGCTCATGAATAACGCGTTTGCCGCGCTGTCTCGGTTCGGTAGGAAGCGTGTGGGTGATAAACGACCAGTTGTTTCTTTCTGTAAATTTGGAGTACTGCCGCATGAGATCATCGGAGCTGAAATTGGTTTCAATACCCGAAACAAGCTGTGTTGCCAGAAGTGCGTTGAGGACAATTCCCCGTGACTGGAAGCTTTCGAAGATAGCTTTGAAAACAGTCATCTGGCGCTTGTAGCTGTCCTGCCAGCCAGAAATCCGGGGGCGGAGGAATTGGAGCAATTGTGATGAAGAGAGACGCTGGGGCCCGCTTGATACCCGGAGCATTGCCGCTGCTTTAGGATCGATATTAATAATAACATCTCCCAGGATAGATGCAGTTTTAATTATTGAGGACCTGTCAAAGACGCAATATTTTGGTATTCGGGTGTCCATTATTCTCTCGACAAGCGTGCTGGCGAAAATGGGCCCGCCGTGCAGGTGAGCCTGATCGATGGTGAGGATACCCTGAACAAATTGTTCGACCGAGGTGGTGGGGGGTATCTGCACAACATGGGCTTCGCCCTGTTCGAACCGGAGGCTGATGAAGTAATAGACATCGGGGACACCGCAGAAGAGCAGGTTAAGGGGCATATGCCTGAGCATGTAATTTGTTTTTTCTTTAATGAGTTCTGAAAATGTTTCGCTGGGTGCAATATCAGCGGTGATGGATTGTACCTGAAAGGGGCGTCCGTCGGAAAATATTGTTGCGGTTTGTCCTGAGATCAGGTTTATGGACTCTTCTCCTGTCAGGCGTTCGATTAAAACGAGGCCGTCGATATTATGCACAACGACTTCGTCATATTTGGTTTCGATCAGAAAATCGGCGCCGGAGCCGGCAACGGTAATCATGGCATACGGGGTCAGTATTCTGAAATTTTCGGACCGGTTAGAATAGACCATTTTATACCAGCAGACGCCGGAGCGCTGGTAGAATTCGACGACATTTTTTTCGCCTTCAATTTCGCCGATTTTTTCTACAGTCAATTCGGCGAAGTTATCGAGGTCAATCCGGGAGTAGGTGTTAACCGAGAGTTCGGCCTGTGTCCGGGCTTCGGTAAGAATTCTGTCGCCCGGGTTCATGGAAAGCCCTTCCTGTGCAGGCCTCGTGCGGCCGTCGGCGGCAATAATGCTCAGTTCTCCGAAGTAAAATTCAAGGCGGACGCCTGCTTTTTCCTGCACTGCACCGATGGGTGTTGCAGACTGCTCGACATCGATCGCCCCGTCTTCATCGACCTGCGCGGAGAGATTGAACGGGGCAATGTTTGACGTGGGCCTGACACCCGCTGTTTGAAGGATTTCGAATTTGCTGATCCCCCGCGGAACGCGGTAGGTGCCCGGATTATCGATATCGCCGCGTACAGTGACGGTAACCGGGTCGGAAATCGCGGCGTGTCGCGGCATGAAAACCGTTGCGGCAATCCATGCCGCCTGGCCTGCAATCGCACACGCCAGGACACCGTAAATTATCCGGGTTATTTTTTTACGGTTGCTCCTTTTCATGGCAGTTCCATATGCTTTTGACGGACTATTTTCCAGGGGCCCGTTTGATTACTCCATATCTGGATAAATTGAATATGCGCAGTATCACTATCGCGAAAAAAAGTCATGGTACTCAATGCTTTTCGGTGATTTTGATCCATTGGCTCGTTCCACATGGTATCCAGCTTGCTTTCAGCGCCGCTATTCCGGGCACGAAACCGTTTCATCACCCGGGATTGCCAGTAGCTGAAATCGCCTTTGGGATGCCTGAAATGTTCTGAATCATAAAAGCCCTCGATTTGACCAACGGTTCCTTCACTGAACGCCTGGTACCATTCTGCAAACCGCGTATCAAACGGTGTTTCAGAATCACCAGCCCCGGCCAGAGAATCCGCGCTGCTTTTATTATACCGTTGTCGGGATAAAGCCTCAAGGGGCCGACCTTCTTTTTTACTGGTTTCGGGATTAATCCGTTCATTTTCAGATAATTCGTCTGAGGGCCCGAGATATTCTATTGATTGTGTCGCAGGGAAAAGATCATTTCGTGACCTGAGCCAGGCGCCAAATATTACAAGCCCGGCAAGAATAACAGTCAGGGCCCAGAAGGTGCGCCGTTTTGCCAGATATGCGAACAATTTTGCGGAATAAGCAAAATAGCGGGGTATTGCATTTTTTAGGGAAAGTGCGCGCTCTTTTACTTTTGACTCTATTTTCAGGCCGATTTCCCGCATCGATCTTTTATTTCTGGGTTCTTCATCATAGTCGTAGGTATATTTATACGCGTAGTAGCGATAGTAGCCGTAGTAGTAGGGATAATAGCCCCGGGAATGCGAGATACCATTGAGAATAACGCCATAGATTTTTGATCCGATTTGCTTGAGCTGCATTTTTGCCTGTTTTGCAGCTTTCATTGGAGTCCACAAGTTTCTGCCGATAAGCACACAGCCATCCATTTTCGGCGCCATATTGAGTGAATCGCTGACCGGAAGGAGTGCCGGGGAGTCGAATATGACGAGGTCGGCTTTCCGGCAGAGTTCCTGTAGCATAGTATCGAACCGGACGGTACCGAGGAGTTCGGTGGGATTGTTTGGCCGTTCGCCGGCAGTGATAATTGACAGATTTTCATACCGGGTCGGTTTAATAATCTCATCGATACCTGCGAGTTCCATGATATAATCGGAGAAGCCGGTTTTTTTGGGGACTTCGAGAATATTGTGGATCTGGGGCCGCCGCAAGTCGCCGTCAACAAGAATGATCCGTTTGCCGTCCATGGCAAAGGTAATGGCGAGATTGACCGCAAGCGTGGTCTTGCCTTCGCCTTTAACCGGGCTGCAGATAATAAGCGATTTGATATTATGCTGTCCGGCGATATGCTTGAGATTTGTTCTGAGTACTCTGAACGGTTCGAGTTTTGTTTTACTTTTACCGCCGGCGGGATCGATCACCGGCTTATCTTCTTCAAGCTGAGGTACGATACCGAGAAGTGGAAGCTCAAGGGCTTTTTCCAGATCGCGGGGTTCTTTTATTGTCTGGTCGAGAAATTCGAAAAGGAATGCAAGCGCGATACCGAAAATAATACCGATAAAAATTCCGATAAGAATCCGGCTTCGTTTTACTGTTGAAAACGGGGCCGACGGCGTTTCCGCAAGCTCAAGTATTTTC
>WJKA01000411.1 GCA_014729375.1 Chitinivibrionales bacterium | reverse complement strand
GGAATTACGTCTGATTTGTATTTGTCAAGGCCAAAATGGCGGCGGATATCCATGTCAAAATAGTACCGGTCGCCTTCATACCCGAATAATGCATTGCTCTTCTCCAGCGTGGATTCATCGATAAAAGCTGAAAAGCGCTTCAGCTCCCGGTCTTTTGTAGTTAATCCCCATGTGTCAAGATCAAGGTTGAATACGAATCGGTCGATGATAAACTGTTTCAGCCGGAGGATCCGCCGATACGGCGATAATTTCCCCATTTTTGCAAAAAAAGGATCATCACGCCAGGACCAGAGAAGCGGTGACATGATATTGGCCAGAACGAGCGAATACATCAGCTCGGGAAATATGAACACTTCCATATCGGAGAGTGTTACTGCTGAGGAGTATTTTTCAAGTGATTGCGGGTCGTCAGGATTATACATTCGAAGTAAAAGACCATTTCTATGTATGTTGCAAAAAAGGCAGCGATAGCGTATATTGTTATCCCGTTAAAATAATATGCTGTGCCGCATACATTCAGCGATGAACAAAACAGACATTAATACCTTTACTCCGGAACGCGGGGGGGGTTCTTTCCAGCAATGAGAACACTTGGAATATGCTTTGGTGCGACAACATTGCAGGCGGTGCAGTATAATGCCGATCCTCAGGTACGGGCGGTCGAGCAACGGTGGAGGATTCCTCATGAAGGGTCTCCATCGGGTGCCTTTGAAAAGCTTCTTTCCCAATGCGATTTGTCTTCAACGCGCCGTATTGCAGTAACCGGCCGCCGGTTTCGCCACCTTGCAGCGCTTTCTTCACTCTCCGAGCCCGAGGCACTGGAACACGCCTGTGCCGCTTCATATAAAGATGGCCACTTTCCCGATCTCTGCATCAGTCTTGGAGGCGAAACACAGTTTGTGTATACAATCGGCAAAGAGGGCGCCATCAATTCTGTCCGGTCCGGCAATAAATGTGCGTCCGGGACCGGCGAGTTTTTCCTGCAACAGGTCCGTCGTATGGGGTTATCGGTTGATGAAGCCGTTGCTGCAGCAAAAAAAGGCACGCCTCACCGCATTGCCGGACGGTGCTCTGTTTTCTGCAAAAGCGACTGTACGCATGCAATGAACAAAGGGGAACCCGTTGAGAATATCGCAGCGGGATTGTGCGTTATGATGGCCGATAAGATAGCCGAATTGATCAGGGATATGCCCTGCAATCATGCGATGATTATCGGCGGCGGTTCGCTCAATTCCGCACTGATTGCCCTGCTTGCCGCACGGTATCCCCGTGTTGACGTACCGGAGTACGGGGATGTTTTCGAGGCATACGGCGCGGCAATCTGGGCATCAAAGAATCGCTGCAAGCCTGTTCCCGCCGACAGGTCGTTGCTCCTGCGGAAAAAAGCCGCTACATTCGGCACCCACGCGCCTCTTCATGATTCCCTTTCACTGGTCGATTTCAAACAGGTGGACCGCAGCGCGCCGATAGAGGGCGATGTATGCATCTGCGGTCTCGATGTCGGGTCTACGACAACCAAGGCTGTGCTGGTCCGCAGAGAAGACCGGAGCATTATCGCTTCAGTATACCTTCGCACAAACGGCGACCCGGTCGGTGCATCGGTCAAATGCTACTCCGCATTGCAGGAACAGCTCGGTGGTATTGCCATTGCTATTGCCGGGCTTGGCGTTACCGGATCAGGACGAAGAATTGCCGCGCTCCACGCACTTACCGAGACCGTGATCAACGAAATAATCGCGCATGCTGCGGCAGCGGTCTACTTTGACAAGGATGTGGAAACCATATTCGAGATCGGCGGTCAGGATGCCAAATATACCTGCCTCACCGGCGGGGTTGCATCGGATTATGCCATGAATGAAGCATGCAGTGCGGGGACCGGCTCTTTTCTTGAAGAATCTGCCGGGGAGACGCTGGGAGTCGCCACCGGGGATATCGGCAGACTCGCGCTTGCGGGAATGTTACCACCAGATTTTACCGATCAGTGCGCCGCCTTTATCTCCAGTGATATTAAGCGGGCCTCGCAGGAAGGAGTGGGGCGCAATGATATCCTTGCGGGCCTTGTTTATTCAATATGCCTCAATTATATCAATCGGGTCAAAGGCGCCCGGTCGGTGGGAAAAAAAATATTTATGCAGGGGGGTGTCTGCTATAACCGGGCGGTTCCCGCAGCTATGGCTTCGCTGCTTAAAACCCGGATCACGGTCCCGCCGGAACCTGGCTTGATGGGAGCGTTCGGGGTTGCAGTAGAGCTGGCCGGCCGTATTGAGCAGGGAAGAGTCCCTGAGGCACAGTTCGATCTCCGGGAGCTTGCCGCTCGCAGCGCGGTAAGGCAGGATTCCTTTATCTGTGCCGGCGGCAGAGAGAAATGCGATCGTAAATGTGAAATAGCGCGGTACATAATCGGCGACAGAATTTACCCGTTCGGTGGAATGTGCAATAAATATTATAATCTGAGGACACAAAAGGATGTCGATACCCGGCAACTGGACCTTGTTGCACTCAGGCAATCACTCCTGTTTGACAAATACGGCCCGCGCTCCGGTACTTATCCCGCAGAAAATCCACGGAGGCCAACAGTCGGTTTTGTCCGCTCGTTCATGACCTATTCACTCTATCCCCTGTTTTCGAATTTTTTTTCCGGCCTCGGTTTCCGGACCGTGCTTTCCGATGGTATTGATCAGGAAGGGGTTTCACGGTCCGAAGCGGCATTTTGCCTGCCGGCGGAAATTGCCCACGGAGCATTTGTCAACCTGCTCCACAAAAAAACCGATTATATTTTTATTCCCCAGATCATGCAGGTTCCTGTTATGAATGTGCCGACATTCAGCCGCACATGCGTATTTGTTCAGGGCGAGCCGTATTATTTACAAACGACATTCCGGGCCGAGATCGAGTCATCAACCGCAGTCCTTCTTGCACCCGTGCTC
>WJKA01000410.1 GCA_014729375.1 Chitinivibrionales bacterium | reverse complement strand
TACGGCGCTAGAAGCGATGACAAGAAACAGGAAAAAATGGGTCATATCCATGGTGGATACAAGGCCATTCTAAACGCTGCCGAAAAACGCCTGAAAAAACTTGGTGTGCGAGTTTACCTTCACGCTCCCGTCAAAAGGATCGAAGTGAACGATTCGAAGACGACGTCTTCCAAGACTGATACGGAACGAAGGGGTTATGGCTTAAAGGTCATAGCTGATCATTCCCGCTGCTGGTTCGACAAAGTGTTGCTTACCGTAAATTGTCCCACGGTGGTCGGAATTCTCGGGGGAAGAAATGGAAACCCTCATTGGAACAATATCCGCGAAGTGAAATACCTAGGCGTGATCTGCTGTCTGCTGATCCTAAAACGACAGCTCTCTCCGTATTATGTAATCAACCTTTTAGACAAGGCGCTTCCCTTCACAGGGATCATCGAAGCGACCAACATCGTGGCACCGAAGGTTGTTCAGGATAGACACCTGGTGTACCTTCCCAAGTACGTCACGCCGGATGACGCCACCCACCGGTTGAATGACGAGGAAATCGCAGAACGGTTCATTGACGGGGTCAGAAAAGTGTTTCCCGACCTGCGCGACGACGAGATCATTCATTGGAATGTGTTTCGGGAGCAGTATGTTCAACCCCTTCAAGAGCTTCACTATTTGGACCGAAAGGTCGGACCGGAAACACCTATCGAAGATCTGTATCTGGTTAACACGTCAATGATATACAACTCCACACTGAACAACAATGCCGCGATTACCACAGCCAAAAAAGCCGTTCAGGCAATTGTAGAGTCCCTGGCAGAATAACGAATCATGGCAATCCCTTTAAAAGCGAGCAAAAAGTAAGAATACATCTGTACGGAACGAGGTGCAGGTAAGCGAATGACAACCAAAATCAACGTATCATTACCTGGTTCAGGCAAGGCGAACCCTGATTCGACAAGCGGGCCTCCGACCCTCGACTGGCTGAATCCCTTGAAAGCATTTGCGCTTCTGGCGATACTGCTCAACCATTTCGTCGAAGAGTTTGGTTCGGGACCGTGGTTTACCAATCCAAGCCAAGACTGGCCGGACTTCTCGACCCGGATCGGAAATGTTTTTCCCACCGAACACCCCTTCCCGATATCTCTGGTTCAATTTCTCGGTTGGCTGGGAGACAGCGGACCAGGTGTATTCATCCTGGCAAGCGGATTCGGTTTGATGTGGTCCGCCGTTCACAAGCCTTTACTGGCGGACTCGCCCCGGCAATTCTACCAAAGACGGCTGGTGCGGATATTTCCGCTGTACATTGCCGCCCACTTTTTCATTCTTTTTCTGGCGTTGTTCGTTCCCGGGAGCGATCTTACCCTATCATCACCAAAAACGTTCTTGAGCCTTCTGGGCCTACGATTTACCGATGGGCTCTTTTTCTACATCAATCCGTCGTGGTGGTTTGTCTGGCTTATCCTTCAGCTCTACCTTCTTTTCCCGTTTCTCTATAGGTTTCAAAAACGGATCGGGCCACGTAACTTTTTGATTTTCACGCTTGTAGTTACCTTTGCCAGCCGAATCGCTGGGATGGCCGGGATGCGATATTCGGATAGTCTCTATTATTGGATGACTGGCATCTTTTTTGGGACCCGCCTTGCCGAGTTTGCTGTAGGTATGGTCCTGGCCGTTTATCTTCACAGAATCTTGAATTCCGGTGGAAGACTGCCACCGGTCTCAAGGATCGCAGGGGTATCGGTTTTTGCATATGTGCTAGGGCTTTTGGCTTCCTTCACCTGGCCGGGCACGATAGTCTCAAATCTGCTCGTTACCGCTGGAATGTCCGGGCTTTTTTACGCTGTGTGGCAAGGGATACTTAAACGCAATCGCGTTTTGGCTATCGCGATCACCTGGATCGGGATCGAATCCTATGCGATCTACCTAGTTCACCAAACACCCCTGAAATGGACCACGAACTTTTACGGCGGAAACGATGCAATGCACCTGGTTTTTGCAACGATCGTGTTGGTGCTCTCTTTTCCCGTAGGGGCCATGCTGAGCCGTGCCGTTGACAAATTTACCGGCTTAGCACCCGGGTTGTTGTCGGGAAAAATCGCCATTGGGCTGACGTGGGTGTTGGGACTTTTTGCTGTGCCTTTGCTGCTGCTCATTGAAACCAAACTTCAGAATCCATATTTGCATCGGCACCTTTCGCTCTTTTTAGGGATTATCTTGATGGTATTACTCTACCTTGAACGGGGTAGCCCTTTGGGGGAAAAGGCACTGGGGAGGCTGATTCGGTGGGCATCGCTCACCGGTCTTCTCGCTGCGCTTTTTGTGCTGCCGGCCAATTATGGTTATGTGGCGCTTGCGGCAGCAGGTGTCTTTTCTGTAATTGCTGTGATGCTGTATCACTATTTCGGCATGCGAAGGATCCTTGCCTGGATCACAAGCGGGACTGTTTGCATTATCTTCGCGATAGTCCTGGAACTGAGTCTGAGTTACTTGGCACCGATAGAAGCAGGAAGGTGGGGGGAGCTTCCCGCATTGGAGGTTCATCCCACGAGAGTCTATGGTCTTAAGCCGGACATTTCGGTAAGACTCAAATACAATAACTACAATTATGTATTAAAGACCAACTCACTCGGGTTTGCAAGCCCTGAAATACCTGTTGAAAGACCAACACCTGAAACGTTCCGGGTGTTGATTATCGGTGACGCCTTCTCGATGCCGGAAGGAATGGCGTATCAATGTGCCTATCCGCCCCTGCTGGAACAGAAACTGAAATACTGTCTCGGTGACCGTCCCGTACAGGTCATCAATGCAGGGGTTACCGGCTATGGTCCTGTGGAGCAACTGCCCCAGTTGAAAGAATTGCTGCCCCTATATAATCCGGACATCGTGATTAATGAGTTCTTTATAAATGAGTTCATATAGGTTTCGATAGAACCGGAAGATCGGTTGAAAAACATTGGGCTTTTGCAAGAATCTCATAATCCCAGGGACCTAATCCAAAACACCCAGCTACTGGCTTATCTTGCAAGTGCGAAAAATCGTTTCAGCGAATGGCGCAAGGGGAGACCTGGACAGTGGCGTTTTTCAAAGTCACTGCTGAAGCTCTATAACGCTGGCGCCAATCCGTATTATTCGGCCGAAAATATTACTCGATTGAGATCGTATCTAAAAGCAATGGATATAATGTGTAAAAAGTGCCGATCGGAATTTGTAGTAGTTTTTGTGCCCGGAGCCGTTGCGGTATCCGATCCCAAAGATATCGACTATTTTCCTTGGGGCGAGGATCTAGCCGATACCAGCAAATATGATATGAACCGACCCAACGAGGTATTGAAATCCTTAACGACAAAACTGCGTATTGATTTGCTAGATCTCACTGATACTCTGCGCCGACATTCCGACCAGCCAGTCTATTTCGAAAGATCATGGCATTGGAACAAGGAGGGACACAGGCTGGTTTCGAATGCCTTATCGGCCGCCCTTTGTGAAAGAGAAAAATATGCATCCAGATGAACTCTCGGTATGATTGATGTGATATGAAAATAGGGCTTGTTGAAGACTGGAAATTAACATTTTTATCGCTGACATTCGATTACAGAATCAGCAAAAGAAACCAGGTAATATGGCTTGCCTCCATCTTGCTGATCTGTGTCGTCTTGCGGTTAATGATCATCGATGCCCCGGCCTTAGACAGGACCATGTGGAAGGAAATTGATTATATTGAAATCTCGAAAAACTACGTAAAAAACAATTACAATTTTTTAAGGCCGGAAATATCCTGGCCGGCCGAACCACCGCGTGTGACAGCTATGGAACTGCCTGCGGTTCCATTTATAGCGGGCCTACTGTACCCCATTCTTGGTTTCAATGTCTTCTCGGTAAGAATCATTCCGCTGATTTCCTGGATGGTTCTTAGTGTCTATGTATTTTTTTTGGTGAAACGAGAAGCAGGCCCTGCTGTTGCTCTTGTCGCCTCTTTGGCATCAGGCCTGATGCCGATTGGACACCAGTTCGGAAATATACTTTTTTCAGAACCGACGGTCATAGCGATGTCGGCAATGTCTTTGTATCATTTCGCTGAATGGATTGATTACAAGAGGAAAAAGGATTGGCTTTTGGCCGCCGTCGGTTTTTCGCTTGCTGTAAGCTTGAAACTGACGCCGCTTTACATGCTTTTGCCGCTTTACTGGGTACTGTTCAGGAAACATGGATTTCAATTTAGGAAATACGGTAGCTCCTTCTTACTATTTTTCGTTTGCATGTCTCTCCCTGTTGCCTGGTATGCATATGCGTACTACTTGACCCAAAATTCAATCGATGTGTTTGGAATTTTTGGTGGTCACGATAAAATGCAGACGCTAACGATGCTTTCAGACATATCGTGGTATCATAATATGGCATATCAGGTGGGGAATGACATATTGGGGGGGAAAGTCGGAACTGCGTGTTTTGTGATTGGAGTATCGGCTTCATTGCTTCTTAAACGCGGCTTTTTATTCATAGTCTATCTATCTGCAATAGGGTGCTTCTTTGCAATCGTCGCTGAGGGACAGATTGATGCTCCCTATCGACAGCTGACAATTGTGCCAGCTGCGTCCTTTTTCAGCGCCATGGGTGTTTATGC
>WJKA01000409.1 GCA_014729375.1 Chitinivibrionales bacterium | reverse complement strand
CATCAGAACCGTCCTGTTCGTTTGCCGGATCACGGCCTTTCTTTTTTGCCTGTGCCCTGATTATAAACCAGAGTATCAGAAAAATTATCGGCAGTAATTGTCTGAGCCCTTCAAGTTCCATACCGGCTCCCGGAAGTTGAGTGGATTTATATGTTGTGGCACGGCTTGTACAGCCATGCCACAGAATTGTACCTGCTATTCGTTTTTATTGTCCTGTTTATCTGAAGATCCGATCGAGTCTCTCATTGTCGTATCGGATTGAATATTTTTCATCCGGTAATAGTCCATGATTCCAAGCTGGCCTTTTCTGAAGGCTTCAGAAATCGCCATGGGAACTTCGGCTTCAGCCTCGACAACTTTGGCGCGCATTTCCTGTACTTTTGCCTGCATTTCCTGCTCGGCGGCAACAGCCATTGCCCGGCGTTCTTCTGCCTTTGCCTGTGCAATCTGTTTGTCCGCTTCAGCGCGGTCGGTCTCGAGCTCTGCGCCGATATTTTTCCCGACATCAACATCGGCTATGTCAATTGACAGAATTTCGAATGCTGTGCCCGCGTCAAGACCCTTTTTAAGAACGGTTTTGGATATTGTATCGGGGTTTTCAAGAACTTCCTTATGCGTGGTTGCAGAACCGATTGTTGTAACGATTCCCTCGCCCACTCTGGCAAGAATGGTATCTTCACCCGCGCCGCCCACCAGCCGGTCGATATTCGCCCTGACTGTTACGCGGGATATGGCCTTTAACTGAATACCGTCTTTCGCAACGGCTGCAACAAGCGGTGTCTCGATAACTTTGGGATTAACGCTCATCTGGACAGCCTCAAGAACGTTTCTTCCTGCAAGATCGATTGCAACACACCGGTCAAATTTTAGATCGATATTTGCTTTGTCGGCAGCAATAAGGGCCTGCACAACACGCATTACATTGCCGCCTGCAAGATAATGTGATTCCAGGGAATCGGTGCTTATCTCAAGGCCGGCTTTTACTCCCATGATTTTTGATTCGACAATAAGCTTTGGTGGGACTTTCCGGAATCGCATGAATACAATATTCAGTAAACCGACATGTGCTCCGGAAATAAGCGCCTGAATCCATAGTGACAGCGCAGATGCAATAAAGAAAAAGAGGATAAGCGCAAAAACGGCAAGAACGGCAATAATCAAAATAACCGCAGGGTTCATGGTTGCCACCTTTCTAGTATCTTGGAATAATATCGTGGAGCAACTCAGGCTCCATTGTATTGTGTTTCTTCTTTTTTCTCAACGACAATTCGGTTCGCCGTAACTTCGACCACAACCACCGGCGAGTCCTTCTCAATATACTCTCCCCTCGAAACAACATCAACGCGCTTGTTATTAATCAACGCTGTACCCGACGGGTGAAGATCTGAGTAAGCCATGCCTTCAGCATGAAGATATGCTTTCATAGCCGATGACTGTGACTGAACGCCATCTTTGTTTGACAGCATGGTTCGAAGCGTCACCGGTGAGTTGGCGAGAATTTTCAGGCCCGCAATCACCAGGATCGGCAATATGATAATATCAACAGCAACAAAAATAAAACCTGCTCCGGTGGAAATGCCGCTGAATGCCATATACAGTGAATAGCCGAAAAGCCCGAGGGCTGCGATACTCAGCAGACCGCCGGACGGAAGGACGAATTCGGCGACAATTACTATGACGCCAAGCAGTTGCAGGACAATGGGAATAATTGTATCGCTATTCATTAACCGGACTCCTTGCAATAACTATCCGGTTTCCGTGGATTTCCGAAACAACGACTTTTTCTCCGGTGTCAAAAAATTCTCCTTCAGCTACAACATCAAAAACGCCGGTTTTGAATTTTGCCTTTCCGGCAGGCCGGCAGGCGGTTTTAACTTCGCCGGTGTCGCCGATGCGTATCGGTTTTGCGGTGTCGGTTTCTACCCGTGATGTTTTCAGCGATGCGGCAAGATACGGGCCGCTCACCATTTTTGACAAACGCGGAAACGCATAGCGTAATACGCTCAACGCGGAAATAAGCGCCCCGATAAAACTTCCAAGTACCAAAGCGATGTTTTTCAGAAAAAGATCCATCTGCCATGGAAAATCCGGCCGTGGTAACACAAAACCCTGAAGCGAAAGAAGAAATCCGATTCCGATAGAGACAATACCGGCGATACCGGTTATTCCGAATCCGGGAATGACAAAAAGCTCCATTGCAAGCAGGACAAGTCCCAGAACGATAAGCAGCAGCTCGGTATAATTTGCCAGGCCGACCACATATTGCCCGCCGAAAACCAGCGCAAGGCATACGACCCCGATAACGCCGAACACGCCGAAACCCGGCGTGCGTATTTCGACATATAAGGTTGCAAGACCGATCATAAGCAGCAGCGGGGCAATTTTGCTGATAAACCTGACAAAGGCTTCAGACCAGTTTTCTTCAATACGAATCAATTCATATTCGGTGACTCCCAGGTTGTCGAGCATCTCTTCGACGCGTGACACGGTCATGCTCGAAAAGCCCAGCTCAAGCGCTTCCTCATCGTGCATGGTAAGAAGCTCACCGCGTGCAACCACGGTCTTCCGGGAAACGATTTTGTTTTTAACCGGGGCATCGAGCTCGGCCATTGCAATTGAATCGAGGTACAGGACAGTGTCCGGTAACTCAACTTTATATACAGTCATTTCTTTGGTAACCATGGCTTCGGCAAGGGTTTCCGAAAATCCGTTTCGTCTGGCAAGGCTGCGGAATGTTGCTCTGAGAGGTGATTGAATTTTTTCGCCAACCGTCTGTGGCTGGCCCTCACTATAGGTGATGGGCTCGCAGTCGCCCAGGGTAGTTCCTTTTTTCATGACAAGCCTGTTGCATGCAAGGGCGATAAGTGCGCCTGCCGAAATAGCTTTGTTTTTTACATATGCGATCGTTGTATCAGGAATGTTCTGGAGTGTGTCCACAATGCGCAATGCCGCATCCACTCTTCCACCGAACGTATCCATTTCGATAACAATAAGCGCTGCTCCGGAATCATGGGCCTGGCGCGTGGAGCGTGCAAGAAACGCGGCCATCCCCGGCTCAACCGTACCTTGTACCGGGATAACAAATATCTTTTGTGGCGTTATGTTTTTTGCAGCACTGCTGTCTGCCGAAAAAGAGCGGCAGGAAAAAACAACCAGCATTGCCGCAGCAATCAGCAGATATCCACCGCCTATATCCTTACAGGGCATTTTCAAAAGCATTATCATGCCATAGAATATCCTTTCTGGCACCGGAGTTGTCAAGAAAAGGAAACAAATTAAATAAAATATTGGCACCTCTGATACTTTAGTTTTTACCGGGATCGGACAAGTTTTGCCTCGCACGGCACATGAATAAGGCAGAGCCGCCACGATCCGGGGGTACGGGGAATACCACCGCCGCATGCCGGCAGAATTTGCAGCCGGGCGCAGCAGGAAATGAATTTTTGGAGGTGCCTGTGAGAAGAGTTTCTTGAAGTTTGGAAAGAGTATTAACTAATTTATTGTAACCCGAAAGTCAGATTTATTGAAAAATTACTGAGATTTCATGCTTCACATTGTATTTTTTATATTGTTGCACAAGGGAAGGGGGCTGGTAAAGCAAACCGGCAGCAATACCTGAACCGCTTAAGCAACAGTATTGGATATTGATTAATCAGGTTAAACAAGGGTATAATTTACCAGGACCACAACATAGTGCTGGAAAGCTTCATACGATAATATTTTATGAAATACAGATCAGAAGCACTCTATTTCAGAGATATTAACCGCTTTAAAGTTCTCTCAGACAGTGAAGAACGGAAACTGGTTAAAGCGGTCAAGGACAACAAAGAAGGCGCTATAAACAAATTGATATCAGCGAACCTTCGGTTTGTTGTCAGTGTCGCGCGCCGGTACCGGGGGCGTGGTCTCAGCTATCTCGAGCTTATTAACGAAGGCAATATCGGGCTTTTAAAGGCGGCAAAACGCTTTGACCTGAAAATGAAGGTCAAATTTATCTCGTACGCGGTATGGTGGATTCGTCAGTCAATTCAAAAAGCATTGTTCGAACAGGCCGGAACAGTACGAATACCGCCGAACAAGATAGCGCTTGTTAATAAATTCAAAAAGGCCCTGGATTCAAATGACGGCGACTATCATAAAACAATTATGATGGAGGAATTCAAGGAGCATGAACGTGAAATAATAGAAGTTCTTGACAAGCTCAAGGGGCTCTCGCTCAATGCTCCGGTCGGCAACAATAAGCCTGACGAGGACAGCAGCAAGACATTGCAGGACGTTTTGGGTGAAGAACCGAATCAGAATGAAGAAAGCGAGCGCCAGGAGCTTGGTAATGTTCTTGACGGTGTCCTCCAAACGGTAACCAGTCGCGAGGAGCGAATACTCCGGATGTATTACGGCCTCAATTTCTCTCATCAATTTACCCTTGAAGAAATCGGGCAGGAACTGAGTTTGACCAGGGAACGTGTCAGGCTGATTCGAGACCGGTCATTGCGAAAGCTTTTCAAAAATCCTTCATCCCGCGCAAAGCTTTACCCGTTTATCCAGGATTCAAAGCAGTAGATTGGTTGTCCCATGCGGTTTTTCTGGGAGCATAAATTCCTGTCGTTCCTGATCGTGATGGGGATTATCTACTGGTTTGCCAATCCGGCGGGAAGGTTCGGATATGTCCGGAAAGGGTTTGCAATTTATAACCGGATCCCTCTTGCTTTTTGCGATCTCTATGTGGATGCCGGGGGCGAGCATACACTTCTTGAAGATCTCAAAAAGAAGCGTGTGCAAAAGCACTGGTACAGTGAAGTCCAGAAGTTGTCCGACAGGCAGGGGTACAAGAAAGTTATACTGATTATCGGCAATGGTTTCGGCGTTGAGAGATCGGCTGTTATTGAAGAGGATTACATTTCCAGGCTGCGGAACAGCAATGTGAAGATAAAAATGCTCCCGTCGGAAAAGGCGGTTGAAGTTTTTAACAGCCATAAAGACAGGGGAGATCCCACCGCCATCCTGCTTAAATTGAAAAACTAATTTTTCCCTCGTTAATTCCCATATCATATTTTGTAATATCATTTTTGTTCGCAAACACGAGGAGTTGTTATGGCAAAAAAGAGTACGTCGTCGGGTTCCGCGTCCGGTAATAAAGGTGCTGCTGTTGAACAGGCATTGAGCCAGATAGAAAAGCAGCATGGTAAAGGCGCGATAATGCGTCTTGGCGAAGATTCGCAGGTTTCGGTCAAAGTCATTCCTTCCGGGGCGCTGTCCATTGATGCTGCGTTCGGTGTTGGCGGATGGCCTAAAGGACGGATTGTGGAAATATTCGGCCCGGAATCATCGGGAAAAACAACCCTGGCACTTCATGCAATTGCCAACGCGCAGAAATTAGGTGGTATTGCAGTGCTGGTCGATGCAGAGTATGCATTTGATGCTTCCTATGCCCGGAAGCTTGGTGTTGATGTCGACAATCTGCTGGTGTCTCAGCCCGATACCGGGGAACAGGCGCTCGAAATTGTCGATACCCTTGTCAGGAGCGGTGCAATCGACATAATTGTGGTTGACAGTGTTGCTGCTCTGGTTCCTGCAGCGGAAATAGAGGGGGAAATGGGTGACAGCCACATGGGGCTTCAGGCACGTCTCATGTCTCAGGCCCTGAGAAAGCTGACAGCGATTATTTCAAAGTCGAAAACCTGCCTCGTTTTTATTAACCAGCTTCGCATGAAAATAGGAGTCATGTTCGGAAATCCGGAAACAACAACCGGCGGAAACGCGCTGAAATTCTATTCCTCCGTGCGAGTTGACATCAGAAGAATTGCCGCTATTAAAGATGGAGAGAATACAATCGGCAACCGGACGCGGGTAAAAGTAGTGAAAAACAAAGTTGCACCGCCTTTCAAAAATACCGAATTCGATATTATGTATGGAACCGGAATTTCATATGAGGGTGATATTCTCGATCTCGGTGTAGAGCACGGGATTGTGGCTAAAAGCGGCGCATGGTTTTCGTTTGAAGGCGAACGGCTCGGGCAGGGCCGCGAACGGGCGAAAGAATTTCTTGCCGAGAACAGGGATGTTGCTATGCAAATAGAGAAGAAAATCAGGGAAAAGCTCGAGCTCCCCGAGGTCGCCGGCCTTGAGGTGGCTCCCACAGAACAGAAATAGCCATGCAGAAATCATCATCACAAATACGACAGGAATTTATCGATTTTTTTAAGGGTAAGGGCCACACGTTTGTGCCCAGTTCGCCGGTGGTTCCCCACGACGACCCCACGTTGTTGTTTACAAATGCTGGAATGAACCAGTTCAAGTCGATATTTTTAGGTGATAATCCGCGGGGGTTGAAGCGGGCGGCAAATTCACAGAAGTGTATGCGGGTTTCCGGGAAGCATAATGATCTTGAAGAAGTCGGTTGTGATCATTATCATCATACGCTGTTCGAGATGCTTGGTAACTGGTCCTTTGGCGATTATTACAAAAAGGAAGCGATTACCTGGGCCTGGGAACTGTTGACAGCGGTATGGAAATTATCAAAAGACCGTCTGTTTGCCACCGTTTATGAAGACGATGATGAAGCGGTTGATTTATGGAAGTCCCATACCAATATTTCTCATGACCGGATATTGCGCTTCGGCAAAAAAGACAATTTCTGGGAAATGGGCGAGACCGGACCGTGCGGACCATGTTCTGAAATTCATTATGATACCGGTGACGTCTCGACCAGGGACAAGTTGTATCGGGACCCGGTAAAAGGGGTAAATGGACAAAATGACAGATTTCGCGAGATATGGAACCTGGTGTTTATTCAGTATAACCGGGAATCCGGCGACACGCTGAAAGAGCTTCCGAGCAAACATGTGGACACGGGCATGGGGTTCGAGCGTCTGACAGCGGTATTGCAGAATGTTAACTCAAACTACGAAACAGACCTTTTTCTGCCGGTTATCCGTCATGTCGAGCAATTAACCGGCAAGAAATACTCGCCGGGGCCGGAGGGGACCCCGTTCCGGGTGATTGCGGACCATATCCGTGCACTCACCTTTACGATTACCGACGGCGTGTTTCCATCAAACGACGGGCGGGGATATGTGCTCAGACGGCTGCTCCGCCGCGCGTTCCGCTACGGGCGAGAACTGGGATTCGGGGATCCGTTTTTATTCGAGCTGGTGCCGACGGTTATCGATGTTATGGGCGATGCATTTCCTGAAATCAGGGAGCGACGAGCATATGTACAGGAGGTTGTCAGGGCCGAGGAGGAGCGGTTCGGCCAGACCCTTGAGCAGGGAATCGCCATTTTCAACGATATCATGGATAAACTGGAAAACGAGAAGAAAACGATTATTCCGGGTCATGATGTTTTCCTGCTGTATGATACATACGGATTCCCTATGGACCTGACGCGTCTTATGGCCCGGGAACGGGGGTTTTCGATAGACGAAGAGGCGTATGAATCGCTGATGGAGCATCAGCGCGACCGCGCGCGTGATGCCGCGAAAAAAGGCGATGACGGCGCACTTTCTGCAGAAGGCTGGATTGACACGGGCGTAGAGGCAAATACAGAATTTGTCGGGTATGATGCCGATGATGCGGAGGTGCGGGTAGTCAGGTACAAACATGCGGACGGGAGCTATTTATGTGTCCTTGACAAAACGCCTTTTTATGCCGAGTCGGGCGGGCAGGTCGGCGACACCGGGACCTTGACTACTGAAGAGGAAACCGTGTTTGAGGTTTCCGGGACGTTCAAGTGGAATGACATGGTTGTTCACAAGCTTGTTGCTCAGGGTCCGGTTGATGAATCCGAATTCAGCAAACCGTTGCACGCCTGCATTGCATCGGGCGAACGACGGGCAATCAGACGCCACCATTCTGCAACACATCTCCTTCAGGCCGCGCTGCGTAAAGTCCTCGGAGATCATATTCAGCAGTCCGGATCGCGGGTCGAGCCGGCTGCACTGCGGTTCGATTTCACCCATTTCAAGGCTTTGACGCATGAGGAAATCATCGAGGTCGAGAAACAGGTTAATGAGTGGGTGCTGCAGGACATGCCGGTAACAACTGAAATCAAGCAGACTGATCAAGCCAAGCAGGACGGCGCGATCGCGCTGTTTGGTGAAAAGTACGGGGATGAAGTTCGTGTGGTAAGCATGGGCGGGATCAGCAAAGAGCTGTGCGGCGGAACGCATGTTCGATCAACAGGACAAATCGGACACGTTCATATTGTTGCAGAGAGCAGTATCGCTGCAGGAGTACGGCGAATAGAGGCGATCGGAGGAATGAATACCGTTTTGT
>WJKA01000408.1 GCA_014729375.1 Chitinivibrionales bacterium | reverse complement strand
GTCAAAGCTTCTTCTTCCCGTTCCCGCGAAAGATATTGAATGCGCAGCAATCCGTCCTCAGCCCGGAAAATTTCGCCCGGCTGCCCGAATCGCTTGATTATTCCTGTAAGAGAAAAGACGTTATTCCCGAATAATTCTCTCATCTCACTCCGTGCAGCCTGCCTCTCTTGAACCATGCCGACTTCACTGTATGCATTAATTAATCCATACCAGGCATCAATGTTGTATTTATTAAAGGAAATCGCAATTTTGTAGAACTTGATTGAAGTCAGAATATCGACACCGGCCTTTGCCGAATCAGTATATGCTGTGGCCCTGGATTTCTGAGCTGGTGAAGGGTTGTTCCCGGCAGTTGTCTGGTGGCTGTTCTTTTTCCCTGGTCTGTCCGTCTTTTTGCCGGCTTTTTTCCGACTGTTTTCTCCAGATGATTTGCCGGTTTCCATCTTAAGCGGACCGTTTTTTGAGACCCGGTATGTATCTGAACTCCGGCTATAAAAATAGAACAATAATCCGACAACAAATAATACGACAATGCCTCCGCTGAATTTGGCAATGTGAATTTTCCGTTTCGGCTTATTCGCCGCTGAAACGCCGAATCTCACCGGCGCGCTTGCGCGAGCTCCGTATACTACCCCTGATTTCTTCTGGGGGAACTGTTTTGGCGGCACCTTTTTCTGCTCCTGCCTGTTCCAGGTCACATTCTGCTCAATCCCCAAAGCAGGTTCTGCATCAGACTTGATAATTCTTGCAGTTACGCCCAGTTTATGAAGCCGCATTAATGCTTCTTCGGCTTCCGATTGCGAAACATTGGATAAATACGTTACCGGAAGCGTTTCCAGCATTGAGCGCGCTTTTTCCAGTGAAATATTGGGGTCCCTTGCCAGGTTCCGTGCCAGCACTGCACTGGCATGAGGATTTTTAATGCCGGTTATGATACAATCCACTGGAAATTTCCCTTTGCCCTTTTTCAGTTGTTACCAGGTATTTAATTTTGTTCAGAGACCGGGCGCAATTTCGCAATGCATTCCACACAACCCTACATTTCCGCTGATTTCCCGGACGGTGAACGGAATCCCGCTGAAAAGCGGCAGCAAAATGCGCAGCCGGTCGCAGGAGAAAATGAATTTCTCACGGCTCATATAAATTATATCGCAGGATTTCCTATTATTCAACGAGATTGTTGATCACGAATTTTCAGAATAGCTTGACGCTGCGGTGTGACATAATTGATTTTAGCACTCGTTATTTCAGCGCATTAACGCAGAACGCAATAGAAAGGACCCGGCAGCAAATGGCAACTGTCAAGAAAAAGCGGAAGTCCAAAATCAACCGCCACAAGCGAAAAAAGCACCGCCGCCAGAACCGTCACAAGAAAAAAATCTGATTACGTTTCTTCAGGTAAAAAAAATGAAATTGTCAGCGTAAGCGGCTTTTACAGCTTTTCTCTATTGAATTGTGCCGGGGTGGGATTCTATCTCACCCTTTTCTATTTTATACTGTCTCACCTTTGTGTGCGGCAGGCACTGGAAAAGGCTGGATGACAACACTAAACGGCATTGTAACCGATATCACCTTTCAAAACGAGGACACTGGTTTTACTGTTCTCAAATTGCAAGCCGAGACTGATCCATCACCGGTTGTCTGCGTTGGTGTTTTGCCAACCGTTGCTGCAGGAAGCTCTATTACAGCACGGGGCACCTGGCGGCGACACGAACGATTCGGCCCTCAGTTTGAGGTGGAATCGTACGAGCTTGTCCGTCCGACAACCGGAAAAGCCGTATATACCCTTCTCAGTTCCGGGCTAATTGCCAATATCGGACCCTCACGCGCAAAAAAAATAGTCGATAGATTCGGTGTCGATACAATCGCTATTCTTGACAGGAACCCGGAAAAGCTGCGGGAAATCCCCGGAATAGGCGTAAAGATACTCAATGGAATCAAGGAAGCATGGAATTCCCATAAATCCATTCATGACCTGATGCTTTTTCTTCAGGAATACGGGATTACTGTAAACCTGGCCGCAAAGATATATGCTGCGTACGGGAAAAAGGCAAAAGAAGTAATTTCGCTTAATCCTTTTACTCTAATCGATGACATCTGGGGAGTTGGCTTTAAAAAGGCCGATGCAATTGCGCGCAAACTCGGTTATGAGCACGACTCATACAAGCGCATTCGCGCCGGACTGATCGTCTGCCTCCAGAATGCCGTTACCGACGGCCATTGTTATCTTCCGGAGAAAGAGCTTATACACACGGGTGCGTCACTTCTTGATGTTCCCGAAGAAATGACCACCTTCTCTCTTGACCATTTGATCACATCACAGCAGGTTATTCATGAAAACGGAAACATATTTCTTCCGGCGCTTTACCGAGCGGAAAAATTCACAGCCGAAGTTGTACAAAGCCGCTGTTCATCGAATGGAAGCATGATCAAGGAAGCCGATACCGGTACGTTTGAGAACTGGCTGAAAACGTATTACCGCAGAACAGGCTTTGCGGCCGATCCGAAGCAGGCAGATGCCATTCGGGGCATAATCTCCAACTCTACCTTTCTGCTCACCGGCGGACCGGGGACCGGCAAAACCACGCTTCTTCAGGTAGTGGTCTCGTATTTGAGAGAGCATAATCATCTGGTATCCCTTGCCGCGCCGACCGGCCGAGCCGCACAGCGCATGGGATCGATTTCAGGCTTGAAAGCGCAGACATTGCACCGGCTCCTTGAGTTCCGGCGGGGCAAAAAAGGAGCTGTTTTCAGCAGAAACCGGGACAATCCTCTTCTGGCGGAGACGGTCATTATCGACGAAGTTTCCATGATTGACATTTTCCTCATGAGTTCACTCTTGCAGGCCCTGAAGCCATCAACACGGCTTGTCCTTGTCGGTGACAATCATCAACTCCCCTCGGTCGGACCGGGGAATGTCCTCTCGGACCTTATTGCATCAAAAAAGATACCGCACGTTCACTTGTCAACCATTTTCCGCCAGGCTGCTCAAAGCAAAATAGTTCAGTCGGCGCACCAGATAATCCGGGGCGCGGCGCCTCATTTTGCAAATGATCAAAACGACAACTGCTTTTTTATCGAAGAAAACGATCCGGAAAAATCAATCCGTATTATTGTCGACCTTGTCGCGCATCGCCTGCCAAAGAGCTATTCTCTCGATCCGGTTGCGGATATACAGGTACTTGCTCCAATGCACAAGGGCATACTCGGCACGCAGAACCTGAACAGCGAACTCCAGCGGGTCCTCAATACCGGCGGAGAAAGAATAATCAGAGGTGATCGTGCCTTTTCCCGCGGTGATAAAGTCATGCAGGTTCGGAATAATTATGACCGTGAAGTTTTTAACGGGGATATCGGTTTTATTACCGGCATCTCGCCGGACTCGGTCCTCAACGTCGATTTTGGTAATAAAACTGCGACGTATTCTGTTAAGGACCTTGATGAACTGGTACAGGCATATTGCATCAGTATTCACAAGAGTCAGGGCTGTGAATTCAAGGCGGTTGTTATCCCATGCACTACCCGGCATTATATTATGCTCAAGCGTAATCTTATATATACAGCGCTCACCCGTGCGCGGGAGTTGTGTGTTTTTGTTGGAATGAAAAAGGCGCTTGCCATGGCAATCCGGAACAATGAGGCCTTGTCTCGTTATTCAATGCTTGCCAGAAGGATCCAGGTACCATGAACAGCCGCAACAGTTCGTCGCAACAAAATGATGATCTCTCTCTTTTAAAGAGGGCACTGGAGCAGTGCGGTGTGGAAATCCGGAGCGAGAATTGCATCGGACCGGGCGGTCTTGCCCGCATAAAGCAGAAAAGAGTGCTGTTTTTGAATCCGGATACAAGCATCAGCGAAAAAATCGGTGTGTGTATTGATGCACTTCGGCGATGTGACACGGAAAGCATACATATTTCTCCGCATGTGCGGAGGCTTCTGGGTGAGGAGGAATGGAATGAACCGGATTAAAACCGGCGTAGTGGGTGCCGGTGTTCTTGGATGCCACCACATTGACAAATGCAATAAAAGCGGCTCGGTTGACCTTGTCGGCTTTTTCGACAGCGATCCCGCGCATGCGGCCGGGGTGGAAAAGGAAAAGGGAACCCCGGCGTTCCGCAGCATCGACGACATGCTTGACAATGTCGACGCTGTAATTATTGCAGTCCCCTGCAGCGCCCATGTCGAAAACGGCCTTGCAGCCCTTACGGCCAGGAAACACGTTCTCATGGAAAAACCGCTGGCAGACTCATATGTTAACGGTGCAACGCTGGTAGAATGTGCGCGGGAAAACTCATGCATTCTGCATGTCGGGCATTCCGAAATTTTTAACCCGGCTTTTGAGCGCCTCATGAGCCTCTCCCCGTCCCCGCACTTTATGGAAATTCACCGCCTGGCGGAATTTTCTCCACGTGGCACCGATGTATCCGTGATCCTGGACCTCATGGTCCATGACCTCCACCTGATCTATCGCCTTTGTAAAGAAGAGCCCTGCTACGAGG
>WJKA01000407.1 GCA_014729375.1 Chitinivibrionales bacterium | reverse complement strand
GTATCTCTGATTGAGGACTCTACATTTTTTGATTCTCTGAATGCACGCAAAAATCGCAGGAACTTTTTATCGCCCCGGGTCGCGGCCAGAAAGTACAAAAATGATTGGCCGCCTTTGTAGGCCATGTAGCCGCCAAGCCTCGGGCCGGGGTTCGGCACAACGCTGAAAATGGTCCGGTCCATCATAAACATATCGGCCTTGCTGTCCCATCCCGAGGAGAGAAATTCCGCGGACCCCTCCGCAAACCATATAGGCATCTGGATATTAGAGCTGCGCATAAATGCACTGCCAAACTGGTCGTATAAAATGCCAAACTGGAATGCATGTACAAGCTCGTGATGCAGCACATGCCGGAACTCTTCGTAGGAACCGGTAAACGGAACGACTATGCGATTTTTAAACAGCTCCGTAAAACCGCCAACTCCTTCCGGCAGCACTTCCAGTATCACATTGGTTTGCTGGAACAGGTTGGGACTGCCATAAGGGATCAAGGGGATTTTCTTGCGGTGCTTAAATTTGAAATCTTTGCTGAGCCACGCGTAGCTGCGCTCAATCCAATGGGCCGAAATTTCCGGAAGGTCGCCCTGGTCCTGATGATAATAGACCTGGAAATGCGGCGTATCAATATACCGCCAGGAAAAATCGAGGTATTGGACTTTGTTTTTGCCGAACCCATTGACAGTCGCATGTTGCGCTGTAATCAGAAGCAATGCAATGTGTAAAAAAAAGCGGCGTTTCATTATTTTCCTGTGAAAGAGATTTTGTATTTCGTGCCTGTGAAAATAATACGATTTGAATCAGCGTAAAGTAATGGGGCACTATTGATTTACAGAAACATTTAAAATATAATACAATATGGCGCAAAGAAGTGTTTGATGCAGGTCGGGAACAGGCGGCGGCGGGAGATTGCCACATGAAGGTTTCCAATTGAACCGGCTTGTGTGTTTCAGCGACCTATATGAAAGTGGGCCTTGTTCTTTTCTATATTCTATATGAATATGTATCGTATAAATATGTATATTATTTAATAATGCCAGGGTTGACAGTCCATTACGATGGAAGTATTTTGATAAAAATTCTGTTAAGCGTTAAAAGAATTGCCTGTACAACGTATCCAGCTTATTTCACACTAACGCCGGGTGGATTCCAACATATGCGATTGAGAACGAATCTGGTTGCATCACTTTTTGTCGTATTCTGTGTGGTGAGTATTGCTTTCTCAGCGGGCAGAAAGATTGTTGTGCCGCATGACTTTCCTACGATTCATGCTGCAATTGGCGAAGCTGATGAAGGCGACACTGTGTATGTGCGCAAAGGGATTTATCGCGAGAATGTCGCTATGGCCGATAATGTGGCTCTTATCGGACAGGACATGCTCAGCACGGTAATCGAGGGCGATCGTAAGACGCCATGCGTTGTCGGCGCCGACGGAGCGATGATTGCCAATTTTACTATTCGCAACGGATCAACCGGTATCCTATGCAAAAATACCCGCCCGATAATCGAGCGCAATTTTATAGTCGATAATAAAGGTACGGGCATCCACGCGCTGCTTTCGCTGCCCGATATCAATAATAATATTATCTACCGCAACGAGTGGACCGGTATTTTTCTGGAATCGGCGCGCGGCACCCGCACGGCAATCGATCATAATGTGATTCTGGAAAACGGCTATAGCGGCATATTTTGCGCGCACCGCACGGAAGTGTTGATCCGCAACAATATCTTTGTCCAGAACAAGCAGTATTCGGTATATGTCGGCCCCGGGGCCAAAAAAACGCGCATTATATACAATAATATATACAGGAACAGACGTCCGTTTAATCCCGAAGCTGTTATCAACCAGACCAATATCTCGAAAGAGCCTCTGTTTATATCACCGGCCCATCCGGAGTATAACTACTTTGTGAAACCGGTCTCTTCATGTAAAGGATCGGGCGAGAACGGCGCCGATATCGGCTTAATCACCAAGCAGATGGTGGCGGTGATGAGCACGGACCGCGATGGTGACGGCATTCTGGATGATATCGATCAGTGTCCGGATGTTGCCGAGGACAACGACGGGTTTGAAGATGAAGACGGCTGTCCCGATTATGATAATGATAAGGACGGCATATATGATACCGACGATGAGTGTCCCAATGAGCCGGAAGACCGTGAAGGGTTCCAGGATATGGACGGGTGCCCCGACCCGGACAATGACAAGGACGGTATACCCGATGTGGCGGACGCCTGCCCGAATAATCCGGAAACTATCAACAAGTATAAAGATGAAGACGGATGTCCTGATGAGAAACCGCAGGAGATCCGGCAGAAGCTGGTGTTGCGCGGTGTAAATTTCAAAACCGCCAGCGCCGAGCTGCTTGAAGAATCTTATTATGTGCTTGAAACAGTTTTTAACAGTTTAGAAGCGTATCCGCATGTGCGTGTTGAAATTGCCGGCCACACCGATAATGAGGGTGGCGACGATTACAACATGGCGCTTTCGTACGATAGAGCCAAGTCCGTGCGCAACTATCTGGTGATGCGCGGCATTGCCGAAGAGCGTATAGTTGCCCGTGGGTATGGTGAAACGCAGCCTGTCGCAACGAATGAAACGGCGGAGGGGCGCGCGAAGAACAGACGTGTAGAGGTTGTACCGCTCCAGTAAACTCAAGAGAAGGTTGGTTGAATTTTATGAAAGCCATACTGTCGCTTCTGTCCTCTGGTAAGTCGTGGTTTTTGTATGCATGCATTGTTGCCGGGTTATGTCCGTGGTCTGTTGGCGCGGCGGAGTATAAGGGGACCGGCGGCTATGATGCCCCCTATTTTCAGGCCGATTACTACCAGGACCTTTCCGAGTGGTCTTCGGCGCTGGTCAATCCGGCTCTTCTTTACCGGGTAAACCAGTTTCATTTTGATATTGGTATTTATCGCTGGGCGCAGGGCGGTTGGGGGTTCCAGCAGGTCGCGTTCCAGGCCCCAATTCGCAGAAATCACACCGCCGGTCTGACCATTATCAATGCCGGTGTGGCGATTACGCGGATGGAACTTCAGCGGGACCTTTCTTT
>WJKA01000406.1 GCA_014729375.1 Chitinivibrionales bacterium | reverse complement strand
GGCAACAACAGCGCGCGCGGAATACACCACAACATCGCGGCCATACGCGGAAACTGCATTTTTCAATTCCGGAGAATCCAGCAGGGAATCGATGCCCGGGATTTTACGGAGGTTATCGTTGCGTGAGCTCATAAAAAATATCGATTATGTATGCATTCGGTTCAGCATTGCACCAATCGTGCACATCCGGCCGGGAATATTTCGAGAACCGTCAAAAATCAGAGAGGGCAGGAATCGAACCTGCCACAGACGGTATTATCCGCCCGCTACTGGTTTTGAAGACCAGACGGACCACCAGATCCTTCCTCTCTATTGTATAAAATAGTTAAATTGCAGCTTTTTCCGCGATATCCTCGCCCAAATCGCTATTGTCACTCAAAAAAAATTCATTTAAAATCCGTACCCTTTCTCAGCCGCTGCTCCTTACGCCCATGATCTCGAATTCCATTGAAGGCCCGAATTTTTCTTTTGGAACCATGGATATCTCTGTTCCGCTTTACGTCCATGCGATCCATGCTGCATTATACCACTGACCGCTGACCCGGGACAGGTGACCGCTGCAATGTGCCCTATCTGTTGGGATCAAGCGCATCCCGCAAACCGTCACCAACAAAATTAAACGCCATCACCGAAACAAATATGAAAATTCCAGGGATGAGGATCCACGGATGATATTGAATTTCAGAAATGTTCATCGCGGCACTGAGCAGGTTGCCCCAGCTTGCGTGCGGGTCCTGGATACCCAGTCCTATCAGGCTGAGCGATGACTCCCCCAGGATATACGCCGGGATTGACAGTGTAAGAGACACAATTGCATACGAGAGCGTCTGTGGAAGGACGTGCTTGAAAATGATGATAATATCCGGTGCGCCGATTGCCCGCGCGGCAGTGACAAAGTCGCGTTTGCTGATAGAAAGAGCCATCCCGCGAATAACCCGCGCAAATCCGGCCCATCCGATAAAACTCATGATGACAACGATAAGAAAATACACCTGAATTGACGACAGGGTAATGGGAAACGCGCTCCGGAGGGCAAGCATGAGAAAGAATGACGGCACGAGCATAAAGCACTCTGCAAAGCGCATGAGTATCCAGTCAACCGTCCCGCCGTAATATCCCGACAGGCCGCCGATAAGAAACCCGAGGAAAAATGTAATGATAACACCGAAAAAACCCACAGTCAGCGACACGCGGGACCCATAGACAATACGGGAAAACAGGTCCCGTCCGACCCTGTCACCGCCCATGAGATAAATCCGGCAATCGGGCGGATTTCCTTTAACGCCGAAAAGATGATACGAAACAGGCAGGACGCCCCACAGCCTGACCTCATCGCCTTTTGTAAAAAAGGCAAGCGGGCAGGGCCTGCTTGTGTCCTCAACATACACCCGTTCATAAAATTTGTTGAATGTATAGGCATATGGATAGACAAAGGGCCTGGGTCTGAATTTTCCCTCGTGAAAGAAATGGATTTTGCTCGGCGGCACATACGAATTGTCACGATGAGCATTATCGTAATGATAGGGCGCGACAAATTCCGCAAAAATCATTACAAAGTAAAGCACACAGAGGATTATCAGGCCCGGAATTGCCAGCGGGTGCCGGAAAAACTTTTTTGCAGAACGCGTGCCGGTGAACAGGTTCATTTTCTCATCCTCGGGTCCGCAATGACCAGCAGAATGTCCGCCAGGAGGTTGCCGAGAATCAGCATCACCCCGCCCATCAGCATGCTTCCCATGACAAGGAACGTATCCTGCGCTCTGACCGCGGCAAGCATAAGGCTTCCCATGCCGGGCCAGTTAATTATGATTTCAACAAGCGCGGCACCGCTTAACAATGAAGAGAATGAAAAGCCGAACAGCGTAATAAGCGGATTGATCGCATTGCGAAGCGCATGCGTATAGACGACTTTATTTTCGGGCAGCCCTTTTGCTCGCGCCGTGACAACATACTGCTTGCGCAGCTCTTCAAGCATATT
Source organism: Chitinivibrionales bacterium (assembly GCA_014729375.1). GTDB lineage: Bacteria > Fibrobacterota > Chitinivibrionia > Chitinivibrionales > WJKA01 > WJKA01. Next base: position 5,700 of record WJKA01000406.1, on the reverse strand, counting down.
GCCCCTGCTGATCCGCTGCAGCCCTGCCAGCGCATGAATCGTGAGAATAACCACCGGAAGAACCAGGTGCGCGCCGCGATCAACAATTTTCATCGGCCAGCCCAACTGCTCGTAATTAGAAGAAATCATCCCGCCAATCGGCAGCGCAGCCAGGACCGGGAATTCACGTCCCATGTATAGGACATACATCAGGAGCAGCGCAAGGAAAAAACTGGGCAGCGACATGCCGAAATAGGAAATTATCGACATGATCCGGTCACCCCACGAATACTGGTGGACCGCGGCGTATATACCGAGCGGCACTGCAATAAGCCAGGTAAAAAATATCGAGAAAAACGACAGGGTCAGGGTATTTAAAAACCGTTCGGCAATGACTGCATTGACATTCGCTTCACGGGAAAAGGAATACCCCAGGTCCAGCCGGACAAGACGGGCAAGCCAGTAGCCGAATTGCACAATCGTCGGCTTATCAAAATGGTATTTTTCCTCGATCTTTTCTACTGTTTCCGATGAAATACGGGGATCAAACCGGTATTTAGCCAGGATATCGCCCGGCGCAAGGTCGATAAATAAAAAAGCGATAAACGACATAAGAAGGAGCTGCGGTATCGATATCAGCACCCTCCGGATTATTTCATCACGCATTATTGTCCGGTATCGATATAAATTCGCTCGATATTATGGAGCAACCCGCCGTTGGGTGACGGATTGATATTTTTAAATTTATTTCCAATACAGATAATTCGTTCGTTCAACACAGTATATATCAGGGGCAAATGTTCTGCAGCAATGCGCTGCCACTCATCATAAATTTCCTTCCGCCTTACTTTGTCAAGCTCTTTGACCCCGGCGGTAAACAGACTGTCAATTTGTGCCTCCCACTGCGTTGAGGGCTCTTTCTGGCGGGGAAACCACATATGCAGTGTTCCCGACGAGTGCCAGACATTTTTTCCAAAATGCGGCTCGGGTCCGCCGGTCAGGCCCAGGAGAATAGCATCCCAGTTAAACGGACGGTTATCGATACGCTGCACTAGGCTGTTGAATTCCATCTGCTGAAAATGGACAGCAAACCCGAGCGTCTCAAGATCTTTCCTGATTATTTCGGCAATTTTTACCCGTACATTATTGCCGCTGTTGGTAATAAAGGAGAACTCGATTTTATTCCCCTTGTCATCCTCGATTATCCCGTCGCCGTTACTGTCGCTAAACCCTTCACCGGCAAGAATTTTCCGGGCTTTTTCAAGGTCATACTCGTGTTTCGGCACATCGGGATTGTAAAAGTACCCTTCCGAGGGGGTCATGGGTCCCCACTGTGGATAGCCCAGTCCGTTCATGACAATACGGATCATGCTTTCTTTGTCGAGCGCGTGCGCGACCGCTTTTCGAAACTGCTTGTTCCGGAACCAGGCCTGCTTGACAGGATCAACGTACGGCTCTCCGGTTTCCGGATTTTTCAGGGTGTTCTGGTTGAAAAACAAAAAACTGCTTCCGGTAGCAGGTCCCAGCCGGTACACCGTATAGTCTCTTTGGGCCTCGTCTTTTTTTAATCCCGGATAGTCCTCGCCTTTTGCCGCAAGCACGTCAATTTCACCGCGCTTGAACCGGAGGAGCTCTGTATTCTGATCGCTGACAATCATATAAATAAGACGGTCGAGGTAGGGAAGTCTGTTGCCTGCCGAATCTTTTTCCCAGTACAGGGGGTTTCTCCGAAAGGTGACTTTTTGTGAAGACAGGTATGATTCGAGGAGAAATTTCCCCGTCCCGACCATCGAGTCGGGGGGCGTCTGAATTCCCAGTGCGGTTGAAAATGTTCCATCCTGCACATACCAGAGGTATTTGTGCCGGGGAAGAATCGGCGCGACCCCTCCATTTACAGTCCGCAGAAACGGCGCAAACGGCATCGGAAGAACAAATTTGACCCTGTGGCTGTCAAGCGCGGTCACCGCAATCTGTTTCCCTTCGATCAAAAGAATGTCTCGTGCAGAATTCGGATTAATATTTTTATTGTAAATAAGATCATTGAACGAAAATTCAACATCATACGCACTGAACGGTATGCTGTCGGACCAGAGCACGTCTTTGCGGAGGTGAAATACCCACGTAAGACCGTCGTCGGATACCTCCCAGCTTTCCGCCAGATTCGGTTCCGGCATCCGCGTAACGCCGTTTATCCGGGTAAGCCCTTCGTAAATGTACTGGGTATATTCACTCGTTGATGTCTCGGTTGCCGTAATGGGATTAAATGATTTGGGGTCCGAAATACTCGATAAAATCAATTCTCCTCCATGGGTCCCGGTTTGCGGAACAAAGGCCTCCGCCTTGTTCTGCAATGCCATGTAATCGATCCCGCGGACCTCGGACACCTCTTTTTCTTTCATGTTCCCGCAGCCGATCACCAACACCGCCGCTGCTATTGGTATGAATACCTGTAGACGCATTCAAAGCTCCTTTCGTATGCTGATTCTCTTTCAGGAAATTATTAAACTATAACAAAACTCATTGATGCTTCAAGTCGGGCTTTCAATCATTGCCCGAAACACGGAATAAAAGGCAGTGGCGCGGATTTGCCTGTCTCCCGCTCACTCCGTTTTTTCAGGAATGTCATGTGAGGACAGTTTCCACTTGTTCAAAAATGTACTGCCTGCGCATTTTTCCTTGATTTCTTTTTTTTCGTTTTCTGTCCACGCTTTCTCGTCATATTCAAACGGCAAAACAGCACAAAACCCCTCAATCAGGCTGTCAATGACCTTATTCTGCGAAGATCCGGGTGCAATCTCCCGGATACTGGTGCATTTTCTCGCCAGAAGGCGTTTCTGTGATTCCCGCTTTTGCTGTGCCAGCGCCAGATAATCCGGAAGACGCCGGTACGCGCCGGTCCACGGGATCGATCCATGCTGAAGCACTGCATCTGCAGTACGCTTTTGAGCAGAACCGACCAGCTTTTTGCCGTCAACCATGATCTCATCGCGATTGGGCGCTAAAAAACAGGGAAGTCTGACAGCACTCCTTTCCCGGGCAATATCGGGTGCGGAATTGTGTGATGTGCTTGTCACGCCGCAGCGTTTCAGACCCTCTTGCAAACATCGGCAGATTAAATTGTATGTCCGGGAAACAGAGTTTCCCATTGCGGCAATTGCTCTGGAAAAAATAACGCTGTAGGTGATATCCTCCCAGTGCAGGACCGCGCGGCCACCGGTTGCCCTGCGTATCCAGTCGACCTTGTCTTTTCTCAGAGCATCAAAATCAAGCGTGCTTGCCGGATTTTCCCTGTATCCAAGACTGATCGCCGGAGGCGACCATCCATAAAAACGGATGAACACTGTCTCTGTTTCCCGGCAGTGCGCAAGAAGGTATAAATCCGCAGTCATATTGAATGCTGCTCCCTGTGAGGCGTCTCTGATTATTCGAATTTGCGGCGACACAGGTTAAAAATAATCTATCAGGGCTATGAGAAACATATTTTATATGATTCACAGCAGCGACAGACATGCATTTATTGCGACGGCAGAGGAGCGTTATGAATACATTTTCAATTGGAATCGATCTGGGGGGGACCAATCTCAAAGGTATTGTCATGGAGCGTGACGGCACGAGCCGTCACCTGACCAGGGTCCCCACGGAAGCGGATAAGGGTGGAAAAAAAGTACTGGAGAATATTCTTGCATTGATAGGACTCCTTCTTGAGAAGGAAATTAGCAGAGATTCCTGCATCGGTGTTGGTCTTGGAACGCCCGGTTTTGTTGATGGAGACGGCACGGTGCTTGGCGGCGCGGAAAACCTTCCGGGGTGGAAGTCGACCAGTATTTATTCTTCTGTTTTTGCTACATACGGCCTGAAAGCATCGGCGACAAATGATGTTACCGTGACCGCGCTTGCAGAATCCCAGTTCGGCGCGGGGAAAGGGGTCGGCAATATGGTGTGCCTTGCGCTTGGCACCGGCATCGGCGGCGGAATTGTTATCAACAATCAGGTTTACAAAGGAACTCATGGCATGGCCGGTGAAATCGGGCATATTATTGTTGAACCGGACGGCATTCCCTGCACCTGCGGTCATAAGGGATGTGTCGAGCAGTATGCATCGGCAACCGGAATCGTGAATATTACCCGGAAGCTCGCGCCGGTCTATGAGTCTGATGCACCGAGTACATTAAAAAGGATTGCCCTTGAATCGCCGGAGTTGATCACTGCAAAAATTGTTTACGACCATGCAAAGGACAACGACCCGTTCGGGATTTATATCAATGACGTCGTATGTGAGAAACTTGCCCGCGCGCTGGGAACAGTGATTAATACGCTTTCGCCGGACCGGATAATTCTGGGTGGCGGCGTTATGAAAGCAGGACGGATTATTATCGACACCGTGTCCCGTCATGTGCCGGATTTCTGCTGGCGGCAGTTATGGGAGCGGTGCGATATTGTTGCTGCAGAGCTGGGTGAGAATGCCGGGGTCCTCGGCGCGGCATCGCTTGCATTTGCAGACCTCGGAGATAAAAGCCATGAGTGATACGGGAGAGAAAATCACTGCACTGCGCAGGCGGATTCGCGACCTTGATGCCGCTTACTACGGACGGGGCGAGTCACTGGTTTCCGACCGCGAGTATGATTCACTTTACGCAGAACTTGTTCGGCTGGAAAAACAGCACCCGGAATATGCATCGCCCGACTCCCCGACCCGGCGGATCGGCAATGATCTTACAAAGGAATTCCCCAAAGTCGAGCACAGCTCCCCGATGATGAGTATTGATAATACGTATTCCGATGAAGAGCTTCGGGAATGGCTGGCACGGATAGCAAAGAACATTCCTGAACAAAACGTCGGCCTATGCGGGGAATTGAAAATCGACGGTGTTGCCGCTGCATTACGATATGAGAACGGCCGGCTGGTGCAGGGGATTACACGCGGTGACGGCTATACCGGTGACGATGTTACGCCGAACATAAAAACGATCCATTCGGTCCCATTGACTGTTGAGTATAAACAACCGTTTGAAGTCCGGGGCGAAGTGTTCATGACTTTTGATAATTTTCAGAAGCTCAATGAATGGATTGTTGAAAACGGCGGCAAGCCCATGCAGAACCCGCGTAACACGACAGCGGGCACGCTCAAGCTGCAGGACCCGAAAATCGTTGCGCGGCGGAACCTTTCATTTGCCGCGCATTTTCTTCTGTCCGAAAATCATGCAACAAGCCATTATGAGAACATGCGGTTTTGTGCAAGCCTCGGATTTCCGGTCGTGATCAATTCGGGTAGACCGGTTTCTGCCGACGGGGTGTTTGCTTTCTGCAGGGAATGGGAGAAAAGGCGGCATACCCTTGCTTTTCCTGTTGACGGTGTTGTTGTGAAAGCAGACCGGTTCGATCACCAGCGGCGACTCGGTGCAACGGCCAGAAGCCCCCGCTGGATGATTGCGTATAAGTACCGGCCCGAGACCGCAATCACCCGGGTCACTGCTATTGATGCGCAGGTGGGGAGAACGGGAGTAATCACGCCGGTTGCCCGTCTTGAGCCGGTAGCGCTCGGCGGCACAACGATACGAAACGCGACGCTCCACAATTACGATGAAACCTCCCGTCTTGACATACGGGCCGGCGACACCGTTGAAATTGAAAAGGGGGGCGAGATTATTCCCAAAGTGATGAAAGTAATTCCGGAAAAACGCCTGCGCGGCACAAAACCGTTTTCGCCGCCCGGAGCATGTC
>WJKA01000405.1 GCA_014729375.1 Chitinivibrionales bacterium | reverse complement strand
GTATGGAACAACAGTTTCGTCTGCCCCTCCCGGACTATCGAAAAATCATCGGGCGTTAAAAGAGACAATGTTTTAAGGTCCATTTTGCTCATCCACCACTCTTCATCGCCATACGGAGCCGACAGTACCCATTCAATATCAGAATCGCGCATTATCGACGTCTCATCGGACAGGCGCAACTCTTCACCTTCTTTCAGCGCAAATATCTTGTCATAGGGCGCCTTGAGCATGATATCAATAATTTCCCCTGTGAAATAGCCACAGTACATTTCCAGAAAAACCCCGCTGCCGTCATGGCCAACTTTGGTCAGCGAGCTGATCTCCACCGACTGGTCCGGTTTCAATGATAATATTTCATCTTTGTGCTTAATGATTGCTTTGACCTGCGCGGTAGTCACATTGGGATATGAGTAGCTGACAGCACCGCTTTTATCTTTAAAAATCTTAAACGGCTTGCCAATATCCAGATATTTCTGCGGATGAAAATCGATCTCATCAATCGGCGTGGCGAACAGCGTTGCCACCGTGCGCACGCTGATTGGAAAATAGACCGGCTTGTTTTTACCGAATGCAAAGAAGATCGGCAGGCTTCGTATTGTACCGTCTTTGGCGGGGACCATATTAACATACCCGATATCCCTGGCATTTTTTGCAAGATCGGTAAATATGCCGTCAATAATCGGCTTTTCGTTGGACACATTGAAAAATTCCTTGCGAATGTCCGCGGGCAACTCGATTGTTGAGGAAGGGTGCAGGGATGAGTGCCACTCCAATGCCATTTTCGGCTTCACCTGCGACTGGGCATACTCCGGATAGTCGTTGAGATTTGCCATGCGGATGCCGAAATACACATGACGTGAGTTTTTTACCGCCTGCACAAACTGCTGATCGTAATTAGTCACAGCCGGGATGGCATTGCGGAACGGCTCGTCAATCACGATATCGGGATCAAAATTTCTGCATTTTTCAATCAGGGCTTCAAGCCGCTGTGCGTACAGATGGTCTTCGGGATCGTAAAAAAGTATATCGAAAATAATCGCCGCCGGAAAATGTGTCTGCAATGTATTTATCATTTCGGCATGGTACGAGCGGTCCCACAGCCAGTATTTGCCAAGCTTCTGCTGGCTGCGATCGTCGATATCTATGATATATATGCCATTATCCAGATCTTCCGCTTTCTGTTTATCGGGGTCGGGCGCATCCTCAAATTCCCACCGGTAGCGCATATCGTATGTCTGCCATTCGAGCCGGTCGATAAGCGGCTTGAAGAAAAAGTTTGTGAACAGGGCAATTGCGGTCCCAACCAGCAGACCAACCAGAAGACTCTTACTGATACGGCCAAGTAATTCCATTTATTTCACTCCCTGTTATATATTGGAAGGAGCAGTATATAATAATTGGCTAACATCCCGATTGTATACTGTATGAACCGGATGTGCAAGCAGTTTTCATTGATTATAGCGTATTGCGCGGCGATTAACAAGTAGATTATGCACCAGTCACCATCAACATTTGCGAAGACGCAGTGAATCCGGCCTCAATTCTGACCCTCAGTCGCCTGGTTTCGGCACCGGTGTTTGCCGTTGCTTTTATCCGCGGTTTTCGCGATACATCGACACTATGGCTCTGGCTTGCACTTGGTTTTGCCTCGCTGATCGAGCTGTCCGATCTGTTTGACGGCATAGTTGCGCGGGCACGAAAAGAAGTCACCAATTTCGGCAAGCTGGTCGACCCGATGTCCGACAGCCTTTCGCGCCAGACAGTGTTCATTTCGTTTCTGGTATGCGGTATCATTCCGTGGTGGATGTTTCTGGTCTTTTTATACCGTGATTCAATTATGTCCACAATGCGCATTATGATTGCCTATAGCGGAACAGTGCAGGCGGCCAAAATCTCGGGCAAAATCAAAGCGGTGGTCCAGGCAACCGGCTCGTACCTGGTCATCGGCGTATGCCTGTCCCATGCCCATGATATTGCGGTTATACCGCGAACACTGTGGGGCAAGCATCCGGGTTTCTGGATTATGCTGGTCCCCGCGGTAGTTACTATACTGTCTGCTTTTGATTACCTTGTGCCAAGCTGGCCGGTGATCCGCTCTACCATGCGAAACGAGAAGCCGCGATAATTCCGCCGTTAGGCATCCTCCAGCTCCGCATTTTTCTGCTGCTGCATATCCATGAGTTTTTCGATAGTTGTAATATCATCAAGGCTTGCTTGCTCGATTTCAAATCCGGTGAAAAAGTAGCCGGTATCAACATCGGGCCGGCACCAGATACTGCGCGCATCGAGCCGGATCATCTCTCCCAGGCATGCGGCTTTGGGCAGATGGATATCGAACTGGAACATGCCGCCGGGCTGCACTGGTCCGAACGTGCAGATTTTTATTCCCTGCTGGGAGACATCCACCAGGGTCCCGAACTGTTCCCGTGAGGTGCGATCGAGGACTTTCAATTGCGGCAGGAGCGATACACGCGGAAGTTTTCGGTTGCCCGAGGTAATCTGTTCTTTCTCAGGCGTCAGCAACGCGCCGCCAATATCGCAATTGAGTTTTTTGAAATCGCACTCCTGCGGAGCACTTGCCC
>WJKA01000404.1 GCA_014729375.1 Chitinivibrionales bacterium | reverse complement strand
GCTGTCCTGTTGCCGGGTTCGAACGGGCGGGGATTGCTGAAATTGACATGCCGGTTTGTGACAAGCAGGAGTTTACCCTTGACGGGTTGTCGGTTGCAGCGATGCATGTTCCCGGGCACACGCAGGACCACATGGCCTGGTACCTTCCGGATCACGATGTTGTTTTTACCGGTGATTCGCTGTTTGCCGGCGGGTGCGGGCGGCTGTTTGACGGCAGTGCCGGTCAGATGTGGGGTTCTCTTGTATCGCTCATGCGGCTGCCGGATACCACAGATATATACTGCGGGCATGAATACACGGTCGAAAATTTGCAGTTTGCCCTGTCGCTTGAGCCGGACAACGCCCGTGTCGGGGACCGGCTTGAGCACGCGATTGCACGCCGGAAAGAACGTCGTTCCACACTACCGCCTACTCTGGGGCTTGAAAAGGCGACCAATCCGTTTCTCCGTGCAGGGGACCCCGCGCTCCGACGGGCCCTCCGCATGAGCGATGCGTCCGATGAAGCGGTTTTTGCGCGAATCAGAAAGCAAAAAGACCGCTATTGACGCTCAGCATGCGGCCGTGAATGTTTCGGATATTTCATCGGGAATGCGGATTGCCTTGTTGTTGCTGTTCAAGCAGGCGAGTTTGATATCGCCGGTGACAAGCAGGTGGCCCGCCCGGTTTTTTATTGTGGTGTGGAATGTCAAAGAGACTGTTGACATTTCCGTTACTCTCGATTCGACATCGAGGAGGTCGTTATACCTGGCGGGCGCACGGTATTTTACATGGGCCTCAACCACCGCGAAGATGAGTCCTTTTTTGTGGAGTTCGGCGAGCTCGATCCCGTTTTCACGCAACAACTCGGTGCGGCTCCGTTCCATATATTTCAGGTAATTGGCATAGTAGACGACGTTGCCGCAATCGGTGTCTTCATAGTAAACGCGTATTTTCACCGCATGTTCCTCCGTGTTAATCAGGTGGTTCAGGCTGCTGCAAGGCCGTATTCCCTGATTTTTCTCCACAGGGTTGAGCGGGAAACCCCGAGGGCCTTTGCCGTTTCAGTATAATTGTTTTCGTAATATGCCAGTGCTTTTCTGATATGCTCTTTTTCGACATTTTTCAGTGGTGCAACTTTGCGGTCACCGGGTCTGTCCGGCGCGCTGAGCAGGAGCCGGTTGCCGGTGAGGCTTTCGGGAAGATCGTGCTCGGTAATTTCATCGTTGTCGGCCAGCACGACTGCATGCTCGATTATATTTTCCAGTTCCCTGATGTTTCCCGGATAATCGTAATTGGCCAGAATTACTTCGGCGGGTTTGGATATTTTGCTGATATTTTTTCCGGTAAGCCCGTTGAACCGGTGGACAAAAAGCTTTATCAGGTTTGGGATAGTATTTTTTCTTTCCCGCAGGGGCGGGAGGTACAGCGAGAATACGTTGAGCCGGTAAAAGAGGTCTTCACGAAACGAGCCTTCGGAAATCATTTTGTTCAGGTTTTTATTCGATGCCGCGATAATGCGGACGTTAACATTTCTGAGGGTGGAGTCTCCGATCCGTCTGAAGGTTCGTTCCTGCAGAAACCGGAGAAGTTTAACCTGGGCCTGTGGAGACAGCTCACCGACTTCATCGAGGAACAGCGTTCCCAGGTGCGCATCCTCAACAAGGCCTGCTTTGTCCCGGTCCGCGCCGGTAAATGACCCTTTTTTATGGCCGAAGAATTCACTTTCGAAAAGCGTATCAGGGATAGAGCCGCAGTTCATTGCCACAAATCGTCCGTCAATGCGGCGTGACATGCGGTGGATTATGCGGGCGAAAAATTCTTTTCCTGTACCGGTTTCGCCTCCGATAAGCACTGTCGATGAGGTGGGCGCTATTTTAATTGCGAGCTTGAGCACTTTCTGCATGGATTCGCTGCCTGCCATGAGGTCGGCAAGGAACCGCTGTTCGAGCCCGACATGCTCTTCCTGGCGGCTCAATCGCAGTGATACCTTGTCGACAATCGCGCCCAGGTCATCGACGGCCACCGGCTTGATAAGGTAAAACGACGCGCCGTTGCGCAATGCATTTGTGGCATCTTCAAGATCGTTTATCGTTGCAAGAATAATTATTTCAGCATACGAGAGCCTGGTGCGTGCATAATGGACAATGTCCAGCTCCTGCCGGTCGATGCCCTCGATGTCAACCAAGACAACATCAATGGATTCGGATTCGAGCAGTCCGATTACTTCTTTATGCGACGAGGCTTCAAGAATACGGTATCCCCGGGAGACAAAGGAACCTTTGGCCGTGGATTTCAATGGAGCATCGACCGAATATATTAGCAGGACCCGCTGATTTTCAATAACAGCCATACGCGATAATAACAATTTCTTGTGGAACAGACTGCTACAAAGATAATTTATTACTCTGGAATGCGGCTACGGCAGAGCATTTGAGGCAGAACAATAAGGAGCGCGTGAAGATGAAATTTTCCGGCAAGGCGGTATGGAGATATTTGTTTCGATTTGCTGCAGCGCTGGCTGCGGCCGTGGCTGTGAGCGTGATAATAGCCGGATTCGGTTTTTATACGCACCCGACGGTCACGGAAAAAACGCTGGTGCGTCTTGAGAAGGCGCTGGATGCAGACTGCCGCGCATCAAAAGTTTCGATCAGGCCCTGGGGGACGATAAAGATTGACAGTCTTACCATAACCGGCGGGCCGTCCGGGGGCGGGTTGTATACGGCAGTAGTAGAGGAAGTACAATTTGCATTTCGTTTTTTTGGCCTGCTGTTTAATTATTCCCGCCCGGAAAAGCCGGTGGAATCGATTATTTACCGGATGAAATTTTCCGGGTGCGCAGTGAAGGGCAATTTTGTGCGGGGTGTTCTTTTTTCTCTGGACGAAGCGGAGGGCCGGATTAGTCTGGGCGCCGGAGAGATGCACGGGAAGCTGACGGGTGCGTCAGTTGTTCTCGGCAATGGGAGGCTTTCGGATTGCAGGGCGCAAATTGCCCTGGAAAATTCTTTGCTGAAAATCGAGGATTTCCGGGCGCGGGGATACGGCGGCCGCATACAATCATCGGCAGTATACGATATGAAAAAGCGCGGGCTGGCAAAAGGTTCGCTGAAGGCTTCGGGGGTGGACCTGCAGGAGCTGTATGCAGGTTTTGACAATTCGCAGGGAAGCGTGTCGGGCACGGCGGCGATACGGCTGAAGGTGTCGTCAACGCCGCTGTCTCTCAAGCATTTAAAAGGCGGGGGTACCATGACGGTCCGGGAGTTGCGGACCCGGGACGTGCCGCTGCAAAAAACACTTGTCGTTGCCCTGTTTATGCCGTCACTTTCCGACATACTTTTCAAAAAGGTTGACATTTCGTATCGTCTTGCAGACGGACGGATTTACACGGACGGGATTTCCGCGGACGGCGATACGCTTGATTTCACTTCGAGCGGCACGGTTGAATACCATGGAGCGTTCAGGCAGGAATTTGAAGGCGTTTTATCACAAGAGTTCGGCAAATCGCTTCGCCCGGTAATCCGCCGCTCCTTGACCGAGACTGAAAAGGGCGAGTATTCGTTCGGCTGCACGATCTGGGGGACGTTTGCCGATCCGCGTGTTGAGCTCGACAAAAAGATACTCCGTCGTGCAGTGAAGAATGTGTTTGACGATATCGGCCGGGGGATCAGGAGCATATTCAAAGATTAACAGGTGACTGGCCGGTGGGCCGGGATCGGAACGACGAACCCGACCAGCCTGAATAGTTACAAGAATTATTTTGTGCACAGCATGGTGAATAAACAATTGTATATTTGTTGAGTTCATTATTATCGACTGGAGGGCGTGATGAAGCGGTTTGAAGTTCCGGGCATTCTGGGTCTGCTGTTCTGTGTTGCTTATTCTGTCAATTACACCGATATTGTGAACGTGAGTTCAATATCGAACCCTGAGGAGCTCGTTGCCAATCGTCTGATACCGGTCACGGTCGATATCAGAAGTCTCGGTATGGGGAAAGTGGCTGCTGCCCTGGAGAGGGGAAACAGTGTTTTTGTCAATCCTGCGGTTGCGGCATCGCTTGACAAAACAATGGTGTCCACAGGGGTGCGGGTCCATGCAGGTTTGGTGAGCGATGGATATTCCGAGGCGGCGGCCGACAGTTACACGGCCATGTACAAGCCGCATTTCAAGTTGACACACCTTGGGGGTGTGGTACCGTTCAAGCTCGCGGAATTTCCCATTTCGATCGGCGCGGGGGCCGGGTATCATACCCTCTATGATTTCGGGGAGAACTATTATTTTTCGAGTGAAGACGGCGGAGCTGAGACTGAGAAGACGTTGAAGGTCCACGGGGGCATGAACCTGATATCGCCGTCGCTGTCGCTGGGGTTTTTCAACAAGGTTTTTGCCGGGATCACGGTTAATCTGTCTGTTCTGGGTGAGATTTACGCGGAGGAGGATGACGGTGAGGATGTAACCGATTCGGAGAAGTTCACCGGGTCGTGTACTTATGCGATAATCGGCGTTCTGGCCAGACCGATTGAGCGGCTTTCGGTGGGGTTGAGCTACTGGCCCCAGTATGAGTGGAAGTTCGGCGGGGGCGATTACATAACGATTCCCCGGATGGTGGCACTCGGATTGAGCTGGCGGATTACCGACCAGGCGGTTGCCGGCATCGAGGCACAGACCCGTCTTTACAAGGAATTAACGACGCGGGTTGAGGGTGAGATGGGCAGCGGCGCGGCGGTCCGTGCCGGCGGTGAGTATGATTTCGGTACGGTTGCAGTTCGGCTCGGCGGGTTCGGCGAGACGGTCCCGATCGGTGATTACAATTACGACCAGGGCACCGAGCTTGACGATCCGACATTTGCGTTCGGTGCGACCGCTGGCGCGGGTGTTACCATCAAAATGGTCATGCTCGATTTCGCAATTGCCTGGACAAGATATGCCCGTGAAGAAACAAAGACCTCGGATGCAGGTTCCCTGGCGACATATAATTATTCAGAAAACCATTTTCGCTTTGATGCAGGCGCTACCGTGAATCTTCCGGGGATAGGATTCTTAAAAAAGGATGAACTCAAGCCGGTTGTACAGGACACGATCATGCCGGAGCCGATCCCCGAGCCGGAGCGGAGGAAGCCGATATATTAGGTGCCCGGTGGGTTGTTTTTTTCTTCTGGATTTTCTTTCAGCACGGGAACGAGGAATATCCAGCAGAACAGCAGGGTCATCGGCACGATAAACGCAATAATAAATGCGATTACGCTGATAATTTTCTCATTCATACAACATCCTTTTATTGGTAATTCCGCTTTTTGATAAAATAATACACGGATTGCAGCGCTGAAAGACAGCCGGGTGCTACATCAGTGCAGTGCTGAAATACCGCTCTGCCCTGTCCGGAAGCACGGTCGCGATAGTGCCGGTAATTTTCTTCGAGATTTCCCGTGCGGCCCAAATATTTGCCCCGGAAGAAATACCCACGAGCAGGCCGGAATTTTTCCCGAGGCTTCTGGTGGTTTCGATTGCGTTTTCATCACTGACCTCGATAACATCATCGATCATGGAGACATCCAGTACAGCAGGCACAAACCCGTCACCAATGCCCTGTATCTGATGGAGCCCGGGTTCATGACCGAGTATTGCGGAGACATTTTTAGGTTCAACGGCAATGAGTTTGACGCCGGGTTTATGCTCGCGCAGGAATTTACCCACGCCCTGCAGAGTCCCGCCGCTTCCCACGCCTGCGATAAAGCATGCGATATCACCGGTCATCTGGCGCCAGAGCTCGTGCGCGGTTTCTTCATAGTGGCACCGGGGATTGTCGGGGTTTTCGAATTGCTGGGGCACAAAGATACGGCTGTCTTTTTTCCGCATTTCCTCCACGCGTTTTACTGCGCCGTTGATACTCTGTTGCGCGGGAGTGAGGACCAGTTTTGCGCCCAGGGATTTGATAAGCCGTTTTCGTTCTTCGCTCATGTTTTCGGGCATGACAATGGTAACGGGATATCCTTTGAGCCGTCCGACCAGCGCCACCCCGATACCGGTATTTCCCGAGGTCGGCTCGACAATGATCGAGTCGTTTTTCAGCCGGCCGTCCCGCTCCGCGCCTTCAAGCATGGCAAGCGCTACCCGGTCCTTGATACTGCCGCCGGGATTAAGGAATTCGGCCTTGGCAAAAACAGGCTCGTCTTTGAGGCGTATAAGGGGGGTGTTTCCGATAAGGTCGAGTATATTGTCGGTAAGCATGAGTTTTCTCGAGTACTTAGTTGCCGTTACACTGAATGCAAACTATCGAACGGATAAAATACATTTGTTCACCGTGGTCGGGCATGGAGAGGAAATCCAGGGGTGCTTTTGTGTCGCGGAGGAAAAGACCGTGGGGTATTGATGTGTATCTCGAAGGGTCCGGACGTGTTGCCTGGTCCTGCATTTATCTCTGGATGATCGCGTTCATTTAGTGTACAATAATACTCTGCGATTCGTTATTGAAGGGGATTATGTATGGATCCAGGTTCGAGGATATATATAGCGGGGCACCGGGGGCTGGTGGGCTCTGCGTTAGTGAGGCGTTTGAGGGAGCACGGGTACACGAACCTGGTCCTTCGCACGCATGCCGAGGTGGAGTTGACAGACCAGTATGCGGTGAGCCGGTTATTCAGCTCAGAGCGCCCGGAGTATGTGTTTCTTGCCGCAGCAAAGGTGGGGGGGATTATCGCAAACAATACCTATCCTGCCGAGTTTGCATACAGTAATTTACAGATACAGAACAACATTGTAAACAGTTCGTGGAAATACGGTGTTACAAAGCTTTGTTTCCTGGGTTCATCGTGCATTTATCCGAAGTTTGCTCCCCAGCCGATGAGCGAGCGTTCGCTTTTAAGCGGCGAGCTCGAGCCCACGAATGCGCCGTATGCGGTTGCCAAGATTGCCGGTATTATCATGTGTCAAAGCTATAACCGTCAATACGGGACAAATTATATCAGTGTAATGCCGACGAATTTGTATGGTCCTCAGGACAATTATCATCCTGAGAATTCGCATGTTCTTCCGGGGCTGGTCCGTCGTTTTCATGAGGCGAAAGTTTTGGGGCGGGAATCGGTAGCGATCTGGGGAACAGGTTCGCCGAAGCGGGAGTTTCTGTATTCTGATGATTGTGCTGATGCGTGCATTTTTCTCATGCAGAATTATAATGAAAGTGAGATTGTGAATATCGGGTCGGGGGTGGAGCTGACGATCAGGGAGCTTGCAGACACGATACGGCGTGTTGTGGGGTATGATAGGAAGATGGTATTTGACACATCGAAGCCGGACGGCACTCCGCGGAAGCTGCTGGATTGTTCGAAGCTGTTTTCTCTTGGGTGGAAGCCGAATATCGGCCTTGAGGAGGGGGTACGGAGAGCGTACAAGGATTTTTTGGCGCGATATGGGGACAAAGTCTGAGGTACAACACTGAAGGCAAAGTAAAGACACGTGGTTGAATGGTGATCTGTGAGCGATTCGTGATTAGTGCAGAGTTCAGAGTTCGGACTGGCATTGGTGCGGAAACTACTGAAGAATAGCGGCAAAATGAGTGTTTTTGACAAAATCGGGCTCTTTAAATTATTTTGACAGAGGTTTTGTTGAAAAAACGCGCCAGTAACTCAGTCGGTAGAGTATCGCCCTTTTAAGGCGAGGGTCGATGGTTCGAGCCCATCCTGGCGTACAAATACTATGCCTGGAATTCCTGTGAGAGGAGTTCCGGGCTTTTTTTATGCGGGGATCGGGAACTGTAATATATCAATTTCATGAGAAAAGTATCCGGTCTTATAAAAAATCAATTTTATTATTGATTTGTCATTTGCAAAAAACAATATTTGGTATGCAGGTGATAAGGAGATGTGAGGGGAAGAAGACGGGGTTGGAAGAGCGGGAGCATTTTTAATCTGGATATGGATGCGATATGTGCACGTACCGCTGACGGGGGAAAGGCGCGTACGGAAGCGATAATGCCAGGTTGCAGGTGAAGGTTTAAGGTTGGAGATAGAGTACACTACGTTTCTCCCACGACTTCGCTCAGGAAAAGTGGTCCTTTCGGGCAGTTGCAACGGAACGGTTTACGCAAACTGATACGATTCTCATGAATGACACGTTTTTATTCCTGGTGGGGGAACCACTTCGTGTATTCCCCCTGGCCGCCTAGCGATTTTGAGACAGGAGAGGAGACAGTCGCATTTTCGCGCCCCTGTTTTAAAGGTACTCGCTGATTTTTGGCAGGATTCGGCATTTTTGTTCAGGCATGCAAATTGCATGGGTTTTACTATCGTAGCGAGTAGAAATGGGTTCCTGCATTAAAAAGAACCAGGTATTGCGGCATGAAGCGGGAATTCATGATAATCATTCATGTTGCGATCATTTTGTGGAGGGATTTATGGAGCCGGTAAACAGGCATGTGGAAAACGCACGTGTGCATGATTTTTCTGATGTTGACTGGAGCAATGT
>WJKA01000403.1 GCA_014729375.1 Chitinivibrionales bacterium | reverse complement strand
GATACAGGGCGTCCGGAGCAGCTTGACCGATATCAGTGAGCTGCGGCGGGTTGAGATCGCGCTGAAAGAAAGTGAAGCGTCAGTGCAAAGCATATTCCGCGCCGCACCGGTCGGCATCGGCCTTGTCGCCGAACGTGTCCTTCTGAAAGTAAATGATACTGTTTGCACGATGCTCGGATATTCACCTGATGAGCTTATCGGCCGGGATGCCAGAATCCTGTATCCTACCAATGATGACTATGATTATGTCGGCAGCGAGAAATACGGACAGATACGTAAAAGTGGTACTGGAAGCGTCGAGACACGCTGGAAGACAAAAGACGGCTCGATTATTGATATACTATTAAGCTCTACCCCGCTTGTTCCCGGTGATTTGTCATACGGCGTAACCTTTACAGCACTGGATATTACCGAGCGCAAGCGTGCCGAACAGGCACTGAGGAAAGAGCATGATCTGGTAGCAAGAATTTCCGCCACGAGTCCTGTCGGCATTGTGCAGCTTGACGATTCCGGTAATATTGTGTTTGCCAATCAGCGTGCCGGGCAAATCCTTGAGACAGATCCCGGGGACCTCAGGCAGCGGAAATACAATTCGCCGGAGTGGAGAATAACTGATTTTGACGGTGCGCCGTTTCGTGATGAAAAACTTGCGTTCTCTAAGGTTAAACAAACCCGGAAACCCGTATATGATGTCCGTCATGCAATAGAAAAAAATGACGGTGCCCGTATTCTGCTCTCTATTAACGGTGCGCCACTCCTGAGGCCGGATGGTTTGTTCGAGGGGGCGGTCATGACAATAGAAGATATCACCCGCCGCCATGAAATAGAACAGGAATTGCAGAAAACAGAGCGACTGGAATCCCTCAGCATTCTGGCTGGAGGAATCGCTCATGATTTTAACAACCTCCTTGGCGGTATGTACGGGTATATGGATATGGCCCTCGAATACGGCGAACCCAATCCCGAAGTGCGGGAATATCTCGAGAAAGCAATGCGCAGCTACCAGCGGGCCAAAGACCTTACGCAGCAATTGCTCACATTTTCCAAAGGCGGCATGCCGATTAAAAAGACCGGTTCGTTCCAGCAGGTTGCAAAAGACGCCATCTCACTTGCTTTGAGCGGTTCGAATGTCCGGTGTGTTTACGCTGTTGATGACGGATTGTGGCCGGTTGATATGGATGAAGGCCAGATCAGCCAGGTTGTCAACAACCTGATCATTAACGCCCGCCATGCAATGCCGCAGGGCGGAACAATCGAAGCCGGGTTCTATAATCGGATCATTCAGACGGAGGACGGCATGCCTGTTGATGAAGGGAAATATGTTGAAATGAAAATCAAAGACCACGGGATCGGTATTTCCGACGAGCATCTTGAGCGGATATTTGATCCTTTTTTTACTACCAAACAGCAGGGTTCCGGACTCGGACTGGCGACTTCATTCTCAATTATAAAGCGCCACGGCGGTCATATTGCAGTCGAATCGGAGCTGGGAAGCGGGACAGAATTTTCTGTGTATCTCCCTGCCGTAGAATCGGAATATACTTTTCAGGACGAAGACGTGGCCACGGTCGAGACAGGTACCGGAAGAATCCTTCTTATGGATGATGAAACTGCGATAAAGGAAATGGCGCTGGAAATGCTCGAAAGGCTGGGCTATACGGTAACTGTCTGCTCGGACGGTGAGGAGGCGCTAAGGCTTTACAGCGGTGCATTCGAACTCGGGGAGCCATATGACTGTGTAATTCTGGACCTGACAGTGCCGGGCGGGCTTGGCGGCAGAGAAACAGTTACCCGCCTGATACAGATGGACCCATCGGTAAAAACTATTGCATCGAGTGGATATTCTGAGGATCCCGTAATGGCTGAGCCGCACAAATATGGTTTCAAGGGTATAATTGCAAAACCGTATCTGCTAAAAAAGATGTCTGCAGTGATCAGGGATGTTCTGAATCAGGCCCGGTGAATGGGTGTAGAGCCGGAGCTATTGATGAAAGGGCATTATCCTGAATTCCGCAGTTGAATTGCGGCGCTACGCGTAAGCTGTTGCGCAAGCTTGAATTGCGAAAAGCCTCGCCTTACCTCCCCGGGTAGGGCTACGTTTTTCACAACTCAATCTCACACAACATCTTATACGTATCATCCACACTCAACTGCGGAATTCAGGATTATTTCTCTTTTTGCTCGAGGCGGTTTTTTCCGTATTTCAGTTTGAGGTCGTGAAGAAGATATTCATCGCCTTCCGGACGCATGCCTGCCTGAAACAGCGTATCCATTACCTCGAGTTGTTCCACTGTTTTTTTCAGCTTTTCATAATCATCGGTAAATACCTCAGCCAGACTTTTCTTAATGCGCTGGTCCTGCTCTGCTTTGTTGGCAAGCCGGATCCCATAGGGGCCGAACTGCTGCTTGAAATCGGCTATGTGCCTTGCAAATGAAGCGTTTAGCCCGGCCCTGCCGATTGCCGTTTCTACCCCCAGCCATAGCAGCCGGATGGTTACCGTGGTGAGTACCCATGCCCAGACAGATCT
>WJKA01000402.1 GCA_014729375.1 Chitinivibrionales bacterium | reverse complement strand
GCGTATCTCTGAGACGGTTGACATTTACGACATCTACACCAAAACCCATCTGACCGAACCGGCCGTCATAGCGGTAATCCGCGGTCATGTTCAACCGTTTGCGGCTGTATCCCTCCACATCCGCATTGGAGATATTCTGCCCCGAGACATCCATGCCCAGTTGGGCCGCGAATAGGCCCCTGGTCCCAATACCGAGTGTTGAAAATAAGCCCATTTCTTCCCCGCTATGCTACTTTATTAACAATGTTTTTTGGTACAAATTCCGGATCCTTTGCTCCGAACCGCCGGTATCCCGAATATTTTCTTTTTTCATTGGCAAGCAGCTTCACCGCCCTGGCAATGCCGGCAAGTGCATCTTCAAGAAGAACCTGGTTTGAAGTATTTATCTTTGTCAAGGTATTAATTTTGTCTTTCAACTCCTGCCGGATTTTTCTCAACGGGCCGGCATCCTGCGGAGGAAGGATATCTGCGATGGCGGCACAATTGAGATGCCGTCGCTGCTTTTTCAGGCCCCGTCCGATACTGTCGCACAGTTGAAGCCGCTGTTCTTCAAGGTTTTCAATTGCGCAGGTGGTTTCATCATACTGTACCGAATTGCGCTGGATCGCTCCGGTATCGTTTTCCCTCAGGGCTGTGTTCATTGCCGTGGCAACCTCAATCAAGGTGTCGTGAGTTTCGCATTCCTTCCGGAGAATTGCAATCAGGTCAGTGATTTTCTTGTCCATTGCCGGACTCCTTTCCGTTCGGTTGTGCCTGTTGTGAAAACTGTTCCCGGAACCCGAGTACCCGCTCAACATAATCCTGTGTTTCACGATAGGGCGGGATTCCGCCGTATTTTTCAACAGCCGACGGTCCGGCATTGTATGATGCCAGAGCCAGCCGTTCATTGCCGTCAAATCTGTCAAGAAGTTCTCTTAAATATTTTGTTCCGCCCATGATATTGGAACGCGGATCAAATACCGAACCAACGCCCATATGACGAGCTGTGGAATCGATAAGCTGCATCAGTCCTTTTGCACCGGCGTGTGACACGGCCCACGGATTGCCGGCGGATTCCTGCGCGATAACCGAGCGAATCAGTGTCGTATCAATATTGTACCTGGATGCCGCTTCGGTGATAAATTTTTCATACGGCGAAAGCCGCTCTTCAATCGAACGAACATCAGAAGATGCCATTTTCGGGACAAAACGGTTGTCAATCATCCATGATGACATTTTCAGGTTCCTCAGCGATTGCATGCCCCCGAATTCGTCACTGTCTATTTCTTTGAGGATTAAATCGGCAAGACCGAGCGAAGCATGCCTGGCGATCTTCCCGGAATACTGCTCATCAAGCATATCGGTATAAATCTTCTCCCCGAGGCTTTTTTCAAGTAATCCACCCTCAGGAACTGTCTTGCGCATTCCCCGCAACATCATCTGACAAAAAAGCGCTTCAAACTCCCTGGCGACTGCGCGGGTATCAGGCTTGCGCGGCCCGTTTGACGGTATCTGTGGATTAATCGGATTTGTCTTCATGTGGCTGGTGAATCCTTTCAGCAATCCTTTGGCAATCAAGAGTAGCAACCGCAATGCCAAAAATGAATTTCTTTGTTTTTCAACAACTTATGAGCCTTGCCGGTCTAGCGTACAGGGCAAAAAGCTCCCGGTTGACAGGAACATTTTTACCACCCTGAAAAAGGGCTAAAGATATTGATTTTATTGCCGATATATAAAGGGGGAAATTGTTTTTTGTAAAGATTATTCCGCTGCCTGTATGGGCATAGAAGTGTTCAATTGAACGCCCCTGCAACCTCAATAATTCATTGTACACGTAATTGTGCGTGAAAATAATGTATCTTGTCTGGACAACGCTTTAAACGTACGGGGCTTCAAACAATGACAAAAACAAATAAAATCTGGCTGTTCCTCTTATCACTTGCCTCTGTTTTGCTTGCAGAAAATCCTGATGCAATCACCGGCAAATGGATTAATGAAGAAAAAGATGCGGTAATTGAAATCTACAAAAACAATACTACGTATAGCGGCAAAATTATCTGGGCCGAAGAACAGGCTGAAAAGAACAAAACGGTAACCGATAAAAACAACCCGGAACCATCACTCCGCTCACGTCCGATAGTTGGCCTGGTAATTCTGAAAAATTTCACTTATGACGGTACAAATACCTGGAAAGGCGGAACAATATACGACCCGAATAACGGGAAAACCTACCAGTGCACTATTTCTCTTGCCGGCAATGGTAATTTGCACATACGGGGCTATTTCGGCATGCCGGTGTTCGGACGGACAACCACGTGGTGGCCTCTTAACGAAAAGGCGTATACTGATTCGGGCATTGTGCGAAAAAAACAGTAGAAACAACAGTTTTGCCGTAGTTAGTGCATTGCAAGCTCATTAAACGCCCGCACAGCATCACGGGGAAGAAACGCTTTATCCGCTTTAAGAGAATACAGCGCTAGACCGTCGAATTCGACCGTATCCTTTCCTGAAATGCAGATATTGGTAAAGAATGGGAATACTGCATTACGGCCGGTCCCCGTTACAGCTATTGCTCCCCTTCCCGCGTGTACATCAAGGGTATCGATGGAAATATCGAGCCCGTCAAACAACTCCCCGGCATCGCAAAACAGATGCGAGCTTGCGCTGTCGAGGTTTACATTCAATGCTCCGGCGCACAGTGAAGCGATTTCGGTATTGTCGATAGTATGCACGGGCCCGGGCAATCCGAAACTGAACAAAGGCACATCGTTGCCGGTATGTCCGTATGTTGTCCACCCGATACCTGCCCGTTTGCTGAGCAGGGGTCCGATAATCCTGCGCAGGTTGATATTATTCGTATCTACTACGGGATTGCCCAGAGAATCCAGCCGGAGATTTCCTTCGTAGTCACGCTTGAGCGTATCGGCAAATTCAGCGGCAATTTCCAGCAGCTCCCGGTTGCTGATATCAGCTAAGCCGAAATGTTCCGAAACAATTTTTTTAATGGCGGAAATATCCGGATTGAACCGGTCGATATTTTTCATAAGAATATTTGATACGCCGGCGGCAGTCAATCGGGCCTTTTGTATTACGCCGGTCATTGAGTCAGGCGTGAAATAGTCGTAATCCAGTTTGTGCCATCCGAGAGACATTCCGCCGTTGTCATGATCGGGAAAAACCATAACTGCCGTCCGCCGGTCTTTCCGGGCAAAATCAAGGGCTGTTTCTACAGCCTTATCAAATGCAAGGTAATCGGAAACAACACCGACCGGGTCATTATCATGCGATGACCAATCCACCTGACTCCCTTCAACCACCAGAAAGAAACCATCCGGGTCCTTGCTGAGTATCTCTATTGCTGCGCCGGTCATTTGTTCCAGTGAAGGTTCTTCCGGGCCGAATTCTTTGCGGTCGATATCATGCTTCATGTGATTGGCTGCAAATGCGCCCCATACTTTCCGGGCGGCGCTGTCCAGCTTTTCAAGCTCCCGTGCAGTTGAAATCAGTGTATAGCCTTTTTCCAGAAGTATGTCGTGAAGGTTTTCACCGTCCTCCCGTTTTCCCGTTGAGGAAGGGAATCCGGGGACTGATGCGGCCGAGTCAACCAGATAGCGCATTCCTCCGCCAAAAACGACAGGGATATTCTGATACACCATCTGTTTCATTATAATATTATCGTTATATCGCGAATGCCAGTGACTTGCATACGCGGCCGGCGTGGCATGGGTAATACGGGATGTCGCGATCAGGCCGACGGCCTTTCCCGCTGCTTTTGCAGCTTCAAGAACGGTAGCTGCCGGTCGCCAGTGTTGCCCGGGCGGAAGTTCTTGCGGTGCGGGTACGAAATGAGAATCAGGAACCATCCCCAGCGCCCTTGCTATATCCGCGCTTTCGATTGTTTTATGCCCGGTCGAGAAGGCAGTTGCCGAAGCCGCTGAGCCGGTAATCATGGAATTGGCGCACCATGTCCGAACCAGACCAACATCCATGGAATCGTGCGCCAGCGGTCTCCCCTTGAACCACCGGGCAACAGTCATGTGCGCAATCCCGCAACCATCGGGGATCAGCACAATGACATTGCGGATTTGGTCCCTGCTTCGCTTAACAGGAGAACATACCGCAAGCAAACAACACAATATGCACCCGGAAAGGAGCACGTTCCGTTTCATTCTTCTCTCCCTGTTGCTCAGGCGCTGCCCTCCCGCGCGACAAAGCCCTGCGTATTCAATCCTGATGATGACGGAGTACCGGCTATTCGGGCAAGGTAGGTGCCGCCAAGTTCTTTTATATGCTCGCCGATATTATCGAAATAATTGTAATGGATTTGTTCTTCGTCGATAATAAGTTCAAATAATTTCATGGTTACACTGTCGCCGTTTTCTCTGCACACAAGAAGATACTGATTATACGAATCGATGGTATCGTCTTCAAGCTCGGCATCGAATGGATAGATTGCTTCCACTTTCTGGGATCTGGTAACATTTCCCGGATAATCCGCCCGCGGTTCACCGCCAAGCTCCTTGATCCGTTCGGCGAACATTTCCGCGTGGCGCATTTCGTCAACGGCAATAAGTTTCATTTTTGCCGCCAGTTCACCATAATCTATATCGTCAAGATTGTAATGCTGATTCATATATTGCTGGATTGCCTGCAATTCCATCCCGCGCGCCTCATTGAGAACCTCGATTACTTTTTTCCGTCGTGTTTCCTTTGGTGTTTGTGCCATAAATCCCATCCTTTCGGTAAAAACACACAGTGAATCGTTTTCCGGAATTTCTCTGTATAATATAATTCGTTACCGTAAAAAGGATTTCAGGAATTGTTAAAAAAACCATGATGGACTCGCCGGAAACAGCGGTACTGATCCTGTCTGGATGAGTGCTCGAAAAAAAATATAACCTAATTTTTTTTTGGTGTCAGGCGAAGTGTTTTTATTTCAAAAGGCCTGAAATCGAGTCGTATGCCGTTGTTTACTTTTCCGGCTTTCCGACTGAGCGGATTCTCCAGCAAATCTGTTTCTGCGGCATGCAAGACCGGCAATGAGGATTTGAGCAGTGCTCGTGTTGCAGTGCGCTTTGATTCGTACATTCTGACAATAACATCACCGGAATTATCCTCGGCCATTTTCACAGTCTCAATAATAACATTACCGGCATCGATCGTAAAGAGAGAGCCGGCCGGCCGCCTTCCGGGAGAGGAAACAACCGGGCAATTCAGCTCATATGCGCGGTGAATGAAATCACTGTGATACAAGGAACCATTCCACGGATACAATGCATACGTGAATGCATGATGTCCCCTATCGGCATGCATGTCCGGCGCTTTTGCCGCACGCAGGCATGTCAGATTAATGCTGTTTCCGCGGACATCAACACCATATTTACAATCATTCAGCAGGGCCACACCTCGATTTGTTTCAGCAAGCGCAGTCCACTTATGGTTGCATACTTCAAACTGTGCTTCTTCATAATCACGCGATTCATGATTTGCCCGGGCAATATGGCCGAATTGAATTTCGTACAGCGCATGGTCGGCATGAACGGTAACGGGAAAATTCACTTTCAGCACTTTATGTGTTTCTTCCCAGTCGATTCCGGTCCTGAACTCGATTATCCTGCTGTTACGATACAAAACAATATCCTGTACAAGTTGTGAATTGTTGATCGTTTTTTCAACACGGAGAACGCCCATAAGCGGGCCGCTGCAGATTACAGTCAGTGAAGCTGTGCCGTGAATCGGGACAGGATTAAGAAGGTAGTTTTTTTCCAGATCCCATGCGTCAAACCACGTGGGAACATCTTTATAAAGCATGAACCGGTTGCATTCTTCACAGGCAATTTCCTGTCGAGTTTCTTTGTCAAATATTCCAGTAAGCTCACCTTTTTTGTTCAGGGTAATTTTCAGCACCTCGTTTTCCATGTTTTTTTTCGTTACAGTGACCCTGTTCGCCAGGGCGAGCGGCGGTCCCCGGCGAATAGTTGTCCATCCGCATGAGGGCACTCTGATCTCGGTTATGTTTTTTACCGTATCGTTCTGCACCGGCAGCAAATCACCATGGTCATCGGCGGCACCTTTCCATGATCGGGGAATTTCCACCCGGGCGATCCGGTCATGGGACAGCGAATTGAAAACAGTCACCGAATTTGCATTATGAGAAACCAGTCCTTTTCGTGCGGAATCCGACAGATGCGTAATCCTATTATACGCATTTTTGCAGCACTCTTCAGTTTCTTTATACACCTGTTCTATTGATGAACCCGGCAGAATATCATGAAACTGATTATCCAGAATGACATTCCAGATCCGGTTCAACTCCCGGTGCGGGTATTTTTTTTTCTCAAGAACAGTTGCCGCTACGCACCACAGTTCCGAATCCCGCAAACCGGATTCGCATGTCCGGTTCCATTTTTTCGTGCGTGCTTGGGTTGTATAGGTCCCCCGGTGAACCTCCAGATATAG
>WJKA01000401.1 GCA_014729375.1 Chitinivibrionales bacterium | reverse complement strand
GTGCGGATAATCTCATTGTGCCTCGGCATTTAAAACTTTAAGCACGCGGCCGGTCAGATCATAGCCTTTCTTGGCAAAAATCACCCCGCCGGCACTTTCATCAATAATATAATCGTAGTGCTCTTCCTTGGCAATTTTATCGATAATTACCCGCATCTTCTCGATAATCGGTTTGGTAAGCTCAACATTTTTCTTGACAACCTCACCCTCCTGACCGAATTTTTCCTGAAGGAATTTCTGGTATTCAAGATATTTCTGCTTGATCTTGTCTTCAAGCTCCTTGCGCCGTTCGGTACTGAGCATCAAACTCTGCTTTTCGAGCTGCGCCTGAAGTTCTTTGATTTCTTTCTGGCGGTCGGTGGCTTCCTGCTCCCATTTTGCCGCTTCCTTGTCGAATTTTGCCTGAGCATCCTGGGTACCCTCATATTCCTTGAATATTTTTTGAGAGTTGATGAACCCAATCTTTAATTCGGCAAAAATCAGTGAACTGCCGCACAAAATAACCACAATGGTCATTTTCATTAAACGAGAAAACATAAAACCTCCTTATAAATTAAATTTCAAATACCAGCAATCAATCTTGCTCATGCTTTAATTCCGGCCCATACGCCAGATAATCGACCGCTCCTGGCTGCTAAAATCCCCTGTTCATTATGAAATGCGTCTGCACTTTTGGCTGCAGGTTGTTTGAGAAATGACGGTCCTTATCATCAGGATCTGCAAGTCCCCATCCGAAATCAAAGCCTATCAGACCAAGCATGGGAACCATCAGCCTGAATCCGAGCCCGACCCCGGGATACATATCGGCCACATCGACTTCTTCAAGACTGCTCCAGGTGTTTCCCAGATCGCCGAATGCTGCCAGATATAGCTGCTGTTCAAGAATGGGGAACCGTATTTCCGATGTCAGGGACATCATGGCAATTCCGTCTTCGTCAAAATAATTATACCGTCCGCCGAATTCGAATTCCTGGTAGCCTCTGATAACTGCATCAACTCCATACACACCGCCGCCGGAAAAGAGATCATACCGCGAGATAATTCTCGGACTGTCACCGATCGGCTCGATCAACCCGAACTTGAACCGCGTGCCGAGAACGAACTTCCAGAACAGCGGAAAATAATTATCGATTCCCACAGTGCCTTTGAGATAGTTGAAAAAGATAAAGTCTTCATATCGTCTTCCAACCGCGATTTCAGGCGAGACATAAATTATCGACCCGCGAGAGGGAAACATCGGCATATCGGTATCGTCGCGCTTGAGCGAGAAACTGAGCCGGCTCAATATCCCTTCACGCAAGACCCGGAGTCGGTCGCTTTCGTAAAGATAGAGGTTCTCACCAAACTCTTCTTCTTTGCTCAGGCGAAGACTTGTCGATGCATAAAAATAATCGTCGGGCCAATTCAATTCTCTGCCGACACCAACCGTTGCGCCATAACTCCGAAGGGTATCGTTATTAGTATAGATGCTCTGACTGAAAAAGAGGCTCCCCGACAGCCTGGTCGGCGTATCGAACGCCCACGGCTCGGTAAATCCGGCGGAGAAGTGCTGCCGTCGGCGACCATATTCGATAGCAAGGTCGAGTTTCTGGCCGGCCCCGCGGAAATTCGGTATGGAAGTCGAAAAAGTGCCGACAAAACCGTCAACCTGACTATACGCCGCGCCGAGCTGGAGCTGGCCGATATTTTCCTTTTCGGTGATATCAAAAACAAAGTCGACTGTCCCGTCCTCATTCGGCTTTAAATCGGGCGCAACATTGTCGAAATAATTAAGCTGCATAATGTCCCGCACACTCCGCATCATCAGGGACTGTTTGTATTTCCGTCCGGGCATCAGACGTATTTTGCGACGGATCACCTTTTCACGGGTCTTTTCGTTGCCGACAATGTCGATTTTCCGCACTATGGCAGGGATCCCCTCGACTATCTCAAAAGTTACATCAATAGTATCCTTTCGGAACCGCCGGCGGTCCTTTACCTGCACCCAGAGGTATCCTTCCTCCCGGTATCGCGAGATTACCGATTCTTTGGTATAATCAAACTTTGTCTTGTTGAACGGTTTCCCTTTTTTCATGGCAACCTGTGCTTCAAGCTGATATTTTTCGAGCACTTTATTGCCGGTAAAGAAAAAATCGCCGGTGTAATACTTTTTGCCCTCGTCAAGCTCAACGGCAATATAAATATCCTTTTTGTCTTCGCCGTACCAGAACGAGTCGCTGACAATTTCAGCATCAAGATAGCCTTCATTGTTATAAAACAGAACAAGACTGTCGAGGTGCGACCGGTAGTCTTCAACAGAAAAATCGCCACCGAACAGAAAACGCCGCTCTTTTGTTTTGAATTTTCTTTTCAACTTGCGGTCCGTGAACGCTTCATTGCCCTTAAAAGTAATTTCATCAACCCTGACCTTCTTGCCTTCCCTGAACTTGAATCTGGCAATAACGTTGCCGGGCACCTTGGATTCAACCTTTTCTAGGGAAACATCTGCAAGAAGATATCCTTTTTCAGCGTACAGGTCCTTGAGTGCGGTGATATTTTCGTGCTCGAGCGAATTAGTCAATGCCTGACCTTCGCTGACAGTAAGCACTTCTTCAAAATCATCCTTTTTCAGTTTTCTGTTTCCGGAAAACTCTATTGATTCAACCACAGGATATTCTTCAATTCTCAGCAACAGCGAAACCGTGGAATCTGTTTCGTTTTCCACATAGAAATTAACTGTTTTAAACAGGCCGAGCCGGTAGAGATTTTTTATTCCTTTCTGAATTTTCTCCAGATCGAATTCGTCGCCGGAATTTGCGGGGACCTGCCCGCGTATCATCGTTTGACGGCTTTCATTTACCAGTCCCTCAATTTTAATCGTATCAATTACTTTTGCATGGACCAGTGTGCATGCCGCACAAACAAAGAAAAAGCACCGTACAAGTTTATCGTTCATTGAAATCCTGACTGTCATTAAAAGTTGAAATAATTCCGGATATTTGTAATAGGAAGACGAAGCTGCATTTTTACCCGGGGATTATATTCCAGCGTATGTTCTCCCATGTAGAAACCCTGTGTCAATTCCATCATAAAGTGCTGCGCGGGCATAAATTCCAGCCCGACGCTGTATTCCGGTCTGAGCAGCGTGTCTGCCGTCATCAATTCGCCGCGCGCTTTGAGAAAGAACAGGTCGTGCAGGAAATACCGGCCGACGGTAATCCCCATATTTGCCAGCAGGTTCCATTGATTGCCGAGATGCTCATATTCTCGCTTATAAAGGTAGTAAAAATAATTAGAGGCGATCGATGTTTCAAAGGTTATAACGTCCAGTCCCAGTTTGCGTGCCAGCCGCCGCTCGAACCGTTGAAGGAAATACCGGTGGAGATATTGTTCACCGAAATCCGAGACAAACTCTCCTGCGGTTTCAAATGAAGCAAAGCGCAGGCCTGCGCTTTTGTAAAAATCGCGTTCCGATTCACCGGGAATTTCCTCAAAATTCGACGATACATGAAATGTAAAATTGGGAATGCTGTCCGGCTCATCGGCGGCAGTTCGCTTTTTTCCGGCTCCTTTCCCGCCCGGAGCACGCATCATTGTAACCCGTCCTTTCTGCGAAATCGCACCGGTGGAGGGATCGGTAACTTTCAATGCGAGCTTAATCCGGTCCATCCTGCTGCTGTCCGAAAAAGCTTCAGCACTTCCCCAGATAATCGGATAGTTATCATACTCGCCTCCCGGGATTTTGTGCGGTGCGAATTCAACGCCCACATCAACATTGCGATTAAATGTTTTTCCGAAAAATACATCTCCCCGATGACTCGTCGCCCCGCCCAGGATCCTGAAAGAACCGTCAATAAGCCGCCCCCGCGCAGAGACAACCGAATTCTGGTCCACCACCAGATTGCAAAACCGGATAAAGCCACGTTTTTTGCCCCGGAGATCGTAGAAATACACGGCTTTCCTGCCAGCCTTTAAATCCAGCTCCCAGTCGATATACGGCAAAGGATCGAATTCCCACGGAAGCGTTTCGTCAATCAATGGATAGGTAAACTCAACATCACGCAAAACCCACGTACCTGCTATCTTGATGCGATCGACCGGGCCGCATACGGCAAACGCGGAGAATGGGTCTTTTGGAGCAAATTCGATTTCACCAACCGCGCCGATTTCCATAAAACCGGGCACATGAAGATCAACCCCGCGGCGGGGAGTCTGCACAAGCAGTATCCCGAAATCCAGCGGCCCCGCGGTAATCGGTTCATATCCCCGGGGTATTGTGTGGCTGCTGGTAATCGATATCGGCTTCTTCCGGATAGTACCCGTACAGAATGTATGAATCTTCGCCGAAGTATCTACTGTCAATTCCATGGAAAAGTCCTTTACTTTATCGGGTACATAGTACTGCACGTCAAGGGTTCCTTCAGGAATAGACAGCGCCCCCTGTTCGATTGACCAGTTTTCCGATGTTGCGGTAAGGGATACTTTCGCTGTTCCCGGGCCCGTACCCCCGACCGGGCCATCAACAGCATGCTCATAGGTTGCCAGAAGATCGCCTTCCAGCGCTGCGGTCATCGTAAGCGTATCGCGGTCACCGGGAGCATCTGCAAGAAAACCGAATGGTATAAAACCCCCGGCCCTGACCGAAGTCCGTCCTGAGTCCTCGGCAGTGATACTGGTAAAATCCAGCCCGTTTTTCTTTATTATAAAGGAAAGCGCTGG
>WJKA01000400.1 GCA_014729375.1 Chitinivibrionales bacterium | reverse complement strand
GTTTGACCTGATCCATAATCAGTTCGATTTCCTTCCCCTGACATACAGCAGGCTGGTGAACACGCCGGTGCTCACAACGATCCATGGATTTTCTTCACCGAAAATTCTTGCCGTTTACAAAAAGTACAACCGCGCCTGCCGCTATGTTTCGATCAGCAATGCAGACCGCTCGCCCGAGTTGACCTATGAGGCGACCGTGTATCACGGTATCGATACCTCCGGTATTCCGTTCCATGATTCGCCGGGGGGAGACTACCTGGCGTATTTCGGAAGGTTTCATCCTGACAAAGGTGCACGGGAAGCTGTTGAGATTGCCCGGCGCACCGGAAAAGAGCTTGTCATGGCCGGCGTAATCCAGGACCACCGCTATTTTGAGGAGCACGTTGTGCCTGCAGTGAACGAGGGGCGGGTACAATATCTCGGAAGCATCGGACCCGACCGCCGCAATGAGCTCCTCGGGAATGCACGCGCACTGCTCCATCCCATCAGCTTTGACGAGCCGTTCGGGCTTTCAATAATCGAGTCCATGGCCTGCGGAACACCGGTGATTGCATTCAACAGAGGAAGCATGCCCGAACTTATCGAACACGGAAAAACAGGGTTTCTTGTATCTTCGGTGGAGAAGGCAGTGTCGTGCGTTGAAAGGCTCGATGAAATCGACCGGAGAGCGTGCCGGACCGTGGCTGAAGAACGGTTTACAAAAGAGCGGATGGCCGAAGAGTATATCGGGTTGTATACAAAACTGCTTTCCGTGTAAGATTTTTTATGCCGCGTAATGCATTAGTACCATGCCCGTATCAGGCTGCTGCTTTCCGGTTATTTTCCTCAATCGGCAGCAAACACTTTCCGGTTTTGCCGGCTTGATAATAATTCTGTTAAAACGCATTTCCCACGCTCAGGTGCCATGCCCAGGACGAGCCGTCGGAGAGCTCTTTGTCAAGCTGGTGCCCGGCTTCGAGCCGCACGATGATTATCGGTGTTTTAAGACGCAGCCCGGCACCTGCATTAAAATGCAAGTCGCCAAGTGAAACGGCGCCCGCCGTGGTTTGTATCGATGAGCTCTGTACATTTTTCAGGGTGCCGGCGTCAAGAAAAAGCGTACCCCCGAAAATACGGTAAATCGGGTATCGAAACTCGAGCAGGTTCATTGCCAGGTACGCGGTCCCTCCGAGCGGGACTTCTTTGTTGTCAATAATTTCGGTTTCCCCGAACTGTTTTTCGTCAAAGCCGCGCATGATACTGGCGCCGCCGAGATAAAATCGATCGGGAGAGGGCACGATCCTGCTGGATCCGTACGGCATGGCTATGCCGGCGCGCAGCGCGGAAGAAAGAACACTTGACTGCAGCACCGGCGCATACCCCCGGAAAATTGTTTCAGCTTTGACAAACTGGTTCCCGCGCGCGCCGCTTAATCCGGCAACTTCAATGTCGATGGTCGTATACAGCCCCTTTTGCGGATCGATAAAATCGTTCCGGGTATCATAACTGAGCCCCCAGCCGATACTGTGCGTGGTTTTGTCTCCTACAGAGTCGGGGTCCGGTGACTGCAGTGTGTTGCTGTTTTCCCAGCGGTGGATGATATGTGTTCCGGTATTCTGCAAGGGATTGAATTCATAGCGCTGCTTGAGCTCGATCCGGGTGCGCTCGAAATTGATCGACTCCTCATCATCATGCCCCCACAGTGCGCGGCCGTCCCAGTCGATGGGAATACCGAAAATCCATGGTATCACAAGCCCGGCTTCGACCTCTTGATTAACAAAGCTTGCCTTGCCTTTAAGCAGTCCCTTGATTCCCATGCCGAGGAAATTCCCATAGCTGGTTTCGACACTTCCTCTGAACTGCTGCCAGAATTTATAGCTTCCGCCGAGGGTATAATATCCGAGCCCGAATTCCGCGGCAAAGAAATCCCTTTTCTGCGCGTCAATTGCGACAATCCGCACCGATGAGTCCGGGGCCGGATCCGGCGGGAGCGAGTCGTAGGCAAGAGTGACAAAAGAGAACAGGCCGGTTGAGTAGAGATCGTTGATCGAGCGGCGGATTGCTTTACGGGTCAGGGTGTCCCCGGGTTTGAATTTGAGTTCCCGCCCGATAACGCGCTTGTGCACGCGGTCGGGTCCTGTGATGCGGACCGTACCAACCGTGATGCAGGGCCCGGTTGTAAATGTGTACTGAAGGCTTGATTTCAGCGAATCCTCACTCAGGCCGATTTTGCAGTCTGCCAGGGCCTCCAGATACCCCCGGTCACCGCACCAGGTCTCGATACGCTCCATGTCGCCGTTGATAATTGAGAACGACAGGCTTTTGCCCGGCCCTGCCTTGAGCTTTTTTTCAAGGGGCGGCTCAAACCCGCTTTTGTCGCCATCGAGCGAGACCGATTCTATCACGGTCCGCGGACCTTCGTCTACCGAAAACACGATACGCACCCTGTTGCGTGCGCTGTCGCGAACAACCGTGTCGATTTCCACCGACACACGAAGAAAACCATTGCTCCGGTAAAGCCGGTGCAGGGTTGTGCTGTCCTTTCGAAGCGCCGACACAGAAAAAATTTTCTTTCTGAACAGCGAAGCGTTGAGCGAAAGTGCGGGAAGGATATTTCTTTTTTTAAGCTTTTGCGTGCCGGTGATTTTCAGCCGCGCGACTTTCCACTCCTGCCTGTGCCCGCGGTCCTGCGCGCGCTCCCTGCACAGCGACGGGACCGGACTGAGGAGCAGTATTGCTGCGATAGTTAGTGCTTTTTTCATGTTATTTTCTGATTTTTATTTTCAGGTCCACCCCGGCATTGCCTTCGGCATCGGTTTCACCTTCAACATATAGAAATTTATACACTTTCCATGACACAATTGCTTTCTGGTCTTCAGGATCACCGAGCTTGCCGGAATACGTGACTGTAATATTTTTGTTCCTGCCCACCCGCTTGCTTACGGTTACTGTCGTGCCGGTTTCTTTGGTGTTTTCCGATGCTGTCCTGTCGATTTCGACTTTATCTATGTCGAAGAATTCCTGTGCGGCCCTGGTGGCATAGCGTGATGCAATCGTTGAGATCGATTTATTGGCAATAGCAGAGGCCCGGTTGCGGGCAAGCTGTTCCCGGTCTCCTGCCCCGGGATCAGTTGTCCCGAACGTGAGCAGGCTGATAATTTGGGGTTCGGGCAGCGACGGCTCCGAGACGAGGCGGATTGACTGACTGTCAAGATCTCCTGAAAGCGTGAGAAAAACGGTGTAGTCGTTGCCGGTGGCATAGTCGGATGCTTCGGCCGTGGCGTTGACCGAAAGGAGCGGATTTATTTTCCTGCTTGTCGGCTGCCGCGCATATCCCTCGGTGACAGTGAATTTCCTGTCGAGATACGTGGCCGAGCCTTCACCAACAGACAACTGTCCCGAATAGACGGGGGTACGCGCGGTCCCTCCCAGGTGAAAATCACCGCCGAGCAGCATGTCGATCGAGCTCGACGCCTGGTTTATTCCGCCTTCAATGTCCACCCGGGTTTCAAGATTATCGGGAATTATCAGTGACATATCGAGGCGGGGCCCCGCAGTCGACGTCTTTTTTGATGAGTCAAGCTGGGCGGTTGACGCCGCCAGAAGGGATATTTCACGGTATATATATGAGGGGCCGAGGACGACCATGCCGTTTATGCGTGATGAATCGAATGTGCCGGAATAGGTGGATTGAAGCGTGTCTAAAACAAGCTCGATTTCTTCGCCCACGGTGAGCGGAATATCATACCCGTTGAGGGCCAGTTTTGCAGGAAATCCTGCCTCAAGCTTCATCGCACCCTGCCCGCTGAGAGAGCCGTCGCCCCATGATGAATGTAGTTTATGCAGGACCAGGGAATCGCCGCTGAGACGTGCACGAGCAAACAGGGGGCCGGCAGGAGGCGAAATGCCATCAAACGCAATAATCGTACTGTCAATGCTCCATGAACCGGAAACTTCAGGCTTTGATTCCCCCGGCGTGACCGTGAGGTTCCCGGATATGGTTCCGCTGGAAAAAGCAAGGCCCTGCACCGATGGATTCAGCAATTGCAGGGGGAATGAAGTAAGAGAAGCTTGCAGTGAAGCTTTTGGATTTTTCATGAGGGAATCAATGCCGGTAAAGGGAAGCATTCCCTGAGCAACAGCTTTGCCCGAACGGTAATATATGCCTGCCGAGTCGAGGACTGCCCTGCGTTTTGTGACTGTGCCGTTGACCGTGGCCCGGTCGAGCATGATATCCGCGCAGGAAATCCGGCCCGTTGTCAGCGCCATGATTATGCGGAACCGATCTGCAGCCCCGGCTGCATTTTCATGCGCGGTGGCGACAAAGTTTATGGCGTCAATTGCACAGTTTTGAGAGGGAAAATCAAGTGATGAGCCGCTGAGTTCCACGCGGCCTTCAGGAACCCATTCTCCGGTTGCATACCGGGCTGCAATGTCTGCATCGAGTATGCCGGTCATTGCCGCATCCCGGAGATATGTTCCGGAAAATGAGGAAAGGTCCATGCGGTTTGCGGCAATACGGATAACCGGCTTTTCAGGGTGCTGTAAATCAAATACCCAGTTGTTTGACGGAAGGAACGGGAGCAGGGCGGTGATGCGGAGCGGCTGTTGTATTCCGGCCATGCCGACCGAGCAGGTTGCCGTGCAGAGGCTGTCGGCAAGCACGGCAGTACCGTCGATCGCGCCGAGCCGGCGCTCGTTTTCGTATCCCAGTTCAGAAATATGGAACGCAAGGTCTGCTTTTGGGTTCTGCATCGTGTTTGCAACCGTACAGCGCAGCGCAATGCGGCCGCGTGGTGAGGCATTAATTGGCAGCCAGGGGCGGAGCGCGGAAACCGGGATATTATCAAGTGACAGGAGGCCGTCGAGCGAATCGGCCCCGGTCGAAAAAGCGGCCTCGATCGTACCGCCCTGCCGAATGCTCTTTTGAGTGTCCGCACTCGATACGGCAAGCAAAGCACGGCCTGATTTCCGGTAAAGTTCATATTCCAGTGATCCGGAAATTCGCGTATTTTCCCGGCTGAGTTCGAATGAAGGGACCGTTATTCCGGGAGCAGTGTGCCGTACGTTCGCAATCATTTTATCGGCTGCAAAGCCGTAAATGGAAAGCGAGTCAACGCGTATGCCGGCTGTTGATTGAAGGGAGTCAGGGGGGCCGGAGGCCGCAATATCCGCGGAAAAAATCCCGCTGCCGCCCGTGCCGGAAACGCTGAGAAGCGAGTCGAGGGTCCCGTGAAGAGCTAGTGCAGCAGTGTCAAGATTTACTTTCCCGTCCTGAATAGAAAGAGATGCATCGATGCTGTCGCAGGTAATACCCGGCCAGGTCAGGCTGTCACCGCGCAGCGATACCTGTACCTGCGGCGCGGCAGGCGTGCCGGAAAAGTCCGCTGTACCGTGCATTGTACCGTTCATCGGCAGCGGCGGGAACAGGTGAGATATCAGGCCGGGTTCCTGCAGCGCGACTGTTGCCCGCGCGTTCAAACGCGACAGGTCAAGCATCCCCGATGCATTCAACACCAGGTTGTCCCCGAAATTACCGTGTACGGCGATACTATCGGTTTTAAGGCTTCCTTTCACCAGGAGGCCGGGAAGGCGCTTGTTGTTACCGAACAGAGACTGCATTGCAATGCTTAATTCGGCATGTGAAGGAAACGCGGTAAAAGACGGGCCGGACATGGCGGCCGAGACAGAGCCGGAGCCGCCTGTAAACGTCACCGGGCTGTTTGCCGCGTTGAAAAGTTTCCCGGCATCATTGATGTCAAACGCGGTTTCAACCGTGTACGATTGAAGCCGGGGTTGTGTCAAAAGACCGGGTGCTGCTGCCGATGCCGTAACCGAGCCGGCAATGTGCCGCGATCGAACGCGCACGTCGAGTGAAAGATTTCCCGAAGTGTCGTACTGTGAGGTTGCGTGGATTGTATCGATGTTCAGGGTGCGGTAGCGACAGGCGGTCACGTTCGCCTCAAGGGAAATCTGCGGCTGTTGAAGCGGGCCGTCAAGCAATACCGAAAGCGCAAGGGTTTTACCGATTGTTAGTTGTGCGGGAAGGAACGGTAATGCCGTTATGAGCGAGCTGTCTGCATTCAGGTCGACGTCCGCGTGCCATGCGCTGTCGGATGAATAGGGGATTGTCAGCGCTCCGGAGAACCGGCCGCCGTCCGAAAAGACAATTGCGGTTCTGGCAAGTGATGTGCCGGCGCCGGTCACATGCGCCACAGTTCCGACTGAGTCGGAGTGAATGGTGAGTGAACCGATGACGGCAACTGCGGAGCGGCAGTCCAGCCGGGCATCGATTGTCGAGGTGTTTTTGAGCGTGCCCCTGATTGCGAGTTTTTCCAGGCGGATATCGACCGTTGAGCCGGCGTCTCTGAATGTAAATGCGCTTGAGTCAATACTGATCCTTCTGATAAAGACTGAAACCGGCGAATCGCCGCTTTGCTGCCGGGGCTGCACCGCGGCACTGTCCTGACGGACAAACAGGCCGACAAGGTTCGGTGATGCGCTCATGTCAAGGAGGACGTCGAGGCCGCTTGCGGATACGCGGGGGAAAACCAGCTTTTTTGACAGCAGTGGAAACAGCGCAAGTGTTGCCGTGAGCTTTCTGCAGGCAATTTCAGGCGTTGCCGTGTCCCGGTGCTGCATTTCCAGGCCGTACACTGTTGCCGCCGGAGGAAACGCCAGGACGATGCTGTCGAAATCGATGTTCCCGTGAATAGCTTTCGGCAGTTCCCGGCGGACAATAGCTTCAATGCGCGCGCTGAAATGGGCAGTCCGCACATAGACAGCGGCAGCGATCAGCAGAATAATGCAGATACAGGCAAGTAAAATGGCTGTTTTCCCTGCAAGTGCGGCAATTTTTTTCACCTGAATCTCAATCAAAACGCGTGTAGGT
>WJKA01000399.1 GCA_014729375.1 Chitinivibrionales bacterium | reverse complement strand
GCATGATACGAAGCACTTCCGGGATATCTGCATGGACCATCGGCCGGATATTTTCCAGCTCATTCGAGTATATCATCGTGCCCCATCCCCGGCTGGAAAATATTTCTTTGAGGATCATTCCCTCTCCTTTGCCGTCAACAATATGCACTCGCTGCACGCCATTGCTGCAGCATTTATGGGCAAGGGAAATCAATTCCAGGGTATAATCATATTTTTCGGTGCTGTTGAGGTCCAGCAGTTTTTCAGCCTGATTAACATTCAGTTGTGAAATAATTCCATTCGAGGATTTGTTAACACCTCGTGGAAGTTTGCAGGTCTTTGCTGTAACTCCCTCAAAATCAGTAAGAAAGAAAAGCTTCTGCGCATGAATTGCCCGGCTGATTGCGCCAGCAAGTTCATTGGATGAAATATTATAGGGCTTGCCTTTGGAACTCCAGCCGATATTCGGAAAAATTGGTATCATACCCTGATCGAGCACGCTTTTGATAATATCGATTTTCACGTTTTCGACGATTCCCGAATTGTTATAGTTGATACCGTTTCGTACCCCGATACTGCGGGCCCGTACCCAGTTGCCGATGACGCCGCTTGTGCTGTTTTCGGTCAGAAGGGTCATAACTTTATTTGAAACATCAAAAGCCGCCATTTTTATAAACGGGATTGCTTTTGAAGAAGTTATCCGGATTCCATTCACTATGCGGCAACGCACGTGAAATGCCTTGAGTATTTCATCGATCCGTTTTCGCGCACCGGGCACGATAATGATTTTTATACCCATGTGATGGAGGAGCGCGATATCTTTGATCAGAAGTGAAAAAAACGGATGCTCAATCAGATTGCTGTCTAGCTTAATAACAAATGTTTTTTCCTTGAACTGGTTTATATATCCGAATGCTTCACGGATAGTAGTGACCTGTTCTTTCAATTTTGCCTGGTTCATGAGATATCCTGTTGTTGCGAGGGTGTTCAGCCGGCGGTCTGCAGGCGGCAGCTTCCGCCGGGGCATGAATCGGCCCCCGGGCACGAGGCTGCGCACGGCATTTCATGTGAACAGTGGCCCGGCGCGCCGAATACAGACATTTTCTTTTGCGTGTTTTTTGAAGAACATTGCGGGCATGCAATACTCCCGCTTCCGGAAAACGAAACAAGCTCTTCAAATTCCTTTCCACAATTCCGGCAATTATATTCAAAGATCGGCATGTTCTATCTCCTTGAGTTGGTATGAAATTATATAGTATGGCATCAAACACTGACAAGGGCCATTCGTAATAATATAAAAGGCGGCTGGGCCGTTTTTCCAAGAAAGGATCATTTGTATGCTTGATCTTATACATGAAATTGTACGAACTTTTCTGGATATGGCCCCGTATCTTTTGCTGGGGCTTACCTTTGCCGGCGTTCTTCATGTTCTTTTCAGAAGGGAATTCATACTCCGGCATCTGGGGCGGAGAAATTTCTGGAGTGTTTTCAAAGCTGCCCTTCTGGGAGTGCCTTTGCCGCTCTGTTCGTGCGGGGTTATCCCTACAGCACTGTCTCTTCGCAAAAGCAGTGCATCAAACGGCGCGACAATGTCGTTTCTTATATCCACTCCGCAGACCGGGGTTGACAGTCTGATTGCGACATACGGTATGCTTGGTCCTGTTTTTGCTGTTTTTAGGCCGGTCGCAGCGCTTTTTATGGGGATTTTCGGCGGGATAACGGCAAATTATTTTTCGGGTCTCAGAAAACAACCTGCGGAACAGAATAAAAAAAATGAAGGATGCCATCTCTGTGAGGATACAGGGCTCCACAGCCATTCGATTTCTCAGAAAATTTCAGGGATGTTGCGATACGCGTATGGAGAATTTCTTGATGATATATCATTTCAGCTTGTTCTCGGCATAATAATTTCCGGGGTTATTTCGTGGCTGATACCGCCGGATTTTTTCGGCAAATATGTGGGAGCAGGATTGCTCAGCATGCTGATTATGATAGTCGGCGGCATACCTCTTTACGTGTGCGCGACCGCCTCGATTCCGATTGCCGTTGCATTGATGGAAAAAGGACTCTCACCCGGCGCGGCATTCGTATT
Source organism: Chitinivibrionales bacterium (assembly GCA_014729375.1). Classification (GTDB taxonomy): domain Bacteria; phylum Fibrobacterota; class Chitinivibrionia; order Chitinivibrionales; family WJKA01; genus WJKA01. The sequence continues at coordinate 747 of WJKA01000399.1, read as the reverse complement.
TCTTGCAGTCGGACCGGCCACCAATGCCGCTTCGATCACATTAATTGCCAATGTCATGGGACGAAAAATGCTTGCCGTATATCTGAGTACGATCGCTGTATTGTCTATCGGTGCCGGATATGCGCTCAATTATGTTTTCAGCCTTGTTCAGGAGACAGGATATAATCCATATCATCATGTTCATGCAAGCGGCACTTCTCTGCACGGTCTCTTCTTTTCGGTCGTATTCCTCATTCTTCTTGTGCTTTCGCTTGTAAGAAAATTTCTGCCTCGCCTGTGGAGTGCAGGACTCAGAACGCTTAAATTGAAGGGAAACAGTTCAACCGGGGAATTCAGCACCATTATGCAAATTGAAGGAATGACCTGCCATCGATGTGCAGCGCATGTGGCAGAGGAACTGAAAAAAGTCCCCGGCATTTCCTCTGCTGATGTCGATCTGCATGAAAAACAGGCGCGGCTGACAGGGGCTTTCAGCAGGAACAAAGCAGAACAGGCAATAGCTGATGCCGGCTATTCAGTCGGGAAAGAATGAATTCATGTCCCGGAAACGGACTCTTTTTTCTTGAGAAAGACAAGATCGGCAGGCTCCCCTCGAAACATGATTCGACCACCGCCTATTTCAACATCAATGGTCGAACCGTCTCTGGCGATCAACTTTGAAGGGTATGAATCCGGAACAGAAACCCCTTTGATTCGCAGCAGGTAATTTGCATTGACCTCCTGCGCGCACTCGGGATGGATGAATTT